>CAYUEJ010000230.1:0-3387 GCA_964442565.1 uncultured Candidatus Epulonipiscium sp. | reverse complement strand
TCCACCTCCACTTGATGAGTATGCTTAAAATTTTCGCATAAAAAAAACGACCTATTTAGGTACCTATTAAATATAGCACAAAATAATTGTTATAGTCAAGTATTTTGTCATATTCTTTCAAACAAACTCAGAACCTCGTCTTCTGACATCTTCGATATAAAGGTCTCTCCTTCCTTTATTACACTTTCCGTTAGATCTTTCTTTCTCTCTTGTAACTTCTGAATTTTTTCTTCTATAGAGTCCTTTGTAATTAATTGAAACACCTGGACATTATTTTTCTGTCCCATACGATATGCCCGGTCAGTAGCTTGGTTTTGAGCTGATAAGTTCCACCACGGATCATAATGGATAACAATATCCGCCGCCGTCAGGTTAAGACCTGTGCCACCTGCTTTTAATGAAATAAGAAAAACTGGTACCTGTCCCTCATTAAATTCGTCCACTAACTGCATACGTCTTGGGGTTTGGGTACTACCTGTTAACATTAAATGTTCAATCCCTTTACTATCAAGTTCCTCCGAAATCTTATCTAGCATTGTTGTAAACTGCGAAAATAGCAAAATCCTATGCCCACTTTGGCTACTATCTTCTATTAGTTCTAGGCATAAGTCTAGCTTTCCACTCGCCCCGTTATAGTCTTCTAAAAACAAGCCCGGATGGCAGCAGATTTGTCTTAGCCTTGTTAAAATAGAAAGTATCTTAATTTGGCTTTTGGCAAACCCGTTAGCTTCAACCTCATTAGTAAAATCCATTTTAGCCTTTGCTAAATGCGCATTATATATTTTCTTTTGCTCAGTTATCATCTCGCTATAGATAACCGTTTCTATTTTTTCTGGTAGCTCCGTTAGCACATCCTTTTTTAGCCTTCTCATAATAAATGGAGCAACAAACTTTTGTAGTCTCTGGGCTATATTTGTATCCCTGTTTTTTACAATTGGCGTTTCAAACTGCTTTTTAAACTTAGTATAGCCAAATAAATAACCTGGCATAACAAAATCAAATATACTCCAAAGCTCCGCTAGAGAGTTTTCTATAGGTGTTCCTGTTAGGGCAAACTTATACTTGCCCTGTAAGCTTTTAAGTGCCTTTGAGTTTTGGGTGTTATGATTCTTAATATACTGGGCCTCATCTGCCACAATATAACAAAACCTGTGCTCCTCGTACTCATCTATGTCCCTTTTTAACAATTCATAGGATGTTAAAAGTACATCTGCCTGGCCTGATTCCCCGATTAACTGCTTCCTGGTTTCTGCATTCCCTTGAATGGCAGTGGCACTAATATGTGGCGCAAATTTCTCAAACTCATTCTTCCAGTTGAGAACCACCGAAGTCGGGCAAATAACAATGGATTGCCCCTCCTGCTTTTTATCACATATCAGGGCAATTATCTGCAAGGTCTTTCCAAGCCCCATATCATCTGCTAAAATCCCACCAAACTCATAACTGGCCATGGTCTTTAGCCATCTATATCCAGTCTTTTGATAGTTCCTTAAAGTCTTACTTAAGGCCTCTGGAACCTCATAATCTGCGTCTTCTACATTCTTTATATCCCTTACAATCTGCTTAAATCCTTTATCCCGTTCAACCTTTATTTGCTTATTACTTTTAGCAACATTATCTAAGTATAGGGCTCTGTATTTGGGTAAAGTAACCTGCCCCTTATCCTTTTCATCATCCGTTAAGTCCAGTCCATCAATAATATGGGATAGTTCCTGAACCCCCGCTTCTTCTATATTAACGAAAGAACCATCATTTAACCTATAGTATTTTTTTCGTTCCTTATAGGCACCTAGCACAGCCATAACTTCTTCCAAGGACATCCCCAATGTCTCTAAATTAACATTGAGCAAATCATTTTTGATTTTAATACCCATGCTTGCTATAGGTGAGCTTATAATCTTAAAGGACTTTAATGACTCAGTTACATTAACCTGGCAAATCTCAAAGAAACCTTCTATTCCCCCAGTTAAAAACTCATATACATCTTCTTCTTTACTTAAGCGCCAGCAGTCCCCTTCTTTATAGAATTTGCTTTTAAGTAATTCATATACAAAATCGCTTTCCTTTGCCACATTGCGTACAATCCCATTAGTAATCATAGGAAACTCATTTTCTTCTTCTGATCTAATAATTACCTCGCCGTAGCAAAAATCTGCCCTTGCTATGATTTCCCTATCCTCACTATCTAGATACAGTTTAATCCTAAGTGGCTTTGGGATGTATTCTTCCAAATCCCCTTCTTCTATATCTTTAATAAGTCCTGATTCAATCTTTGGTAACACATTAGAGCAAAATTCTTTCATCTCTATATTTGTAAAGAACAATTCATTTTCTTCTTCTCTATATATTTTTTCCCTCATTATCATTAGGAGAGGATATTTATCTTTTGCAAAATCTGAAGTGCAGTGATAAAGGGCGTCTTCTAGAATTACATACTTCTCTTCGTGCATATCGGCAAGTTCATAATTTGTGGGATTAACTTCTAAAGCAAAACCACTTTCTTCCTTGCTAAGCTTAAACTCTATAGGCGGGTTACCCTCTTTTAATAGCAGCTGCCCCTTGCTATCACTAATGGTTCTTTGAAACTCAACAGTTTCACCTTCCATTATCTGAAAGAACTCTTGAAATCTGCCTTCTGTTAATTCTAGTTCCCTCTCTGCATTAACCCCATAATGCGGTCTAGTATAATAATCTCTATAACCATACTTTCCCTTTTGCAATTCTTTAATAAGAAATTGTATAATTTTCTGCGATGTTGAGTCAAAGGCCTCTATTTGATGTACAAGGGTGAGGTTTTTTCCATAGACAACCTCATTACTCTCAAGCACATCCCTAGCAAACTTAAGGATATCTTTAACTACATACCTGCGCTCTATACCCACGCTTAAACTTAGATATATCTCTACTTCCCTATTCTCCGATATATGTAGCTTGGGATAAACCCTCGCCTTAGGTCCGACATGAATTATATTATTTTGGTTCCTTGTTATATATATATCCATAAGCCTCCGGGCATACTCGTCCTCCCCTGGCCCTATCTCTTTGACCTGCTCATGAAAATACCTAATCAAGGTACATACAATATGCTTGCACGCTCTGTCAAACCTGGCAAAAGCCATACAGTTACAGTCCATATAATATAGTTCGTCTTGTTCAAAGTGCAGGCTGACCTCATACCTTCTGCCACCACTGCCTCTGACACTAGCTTCAACTGCCCATTCCCCGTATCTTATATCTTCATATTCATAGCTACTAATAGCGTGTTTTTTATAGTAGTCCTGTCCCCTAGCATAGGCCGCATCACTGCTAGCTAGGTCTTGGATTGTCTGTAGGGTAAAACTCATACTTAATATCCCCTCTCTCTAAAAGGCTTACGATTTTATATAA
>CAYUEJ010000229.1:2498-3389 GCA_964442565.1 uncultured Candidatus Epulonipiscium sp. | reverse complement strand
CATTAACATGCCTTCAATTTCATCAACAGCCATTTCTTTTAACCGGTCAGCAATGGAATCACCTTCTTCGGGATTTAGGCGTAAATCAAGTGGCCCATCCGTCTTAAAAGAAAAACCTCTTTCGGGATTATCAATTTGCATAGAAGAAACCCCTAAATCTGCCAGCACAAAATCAAGTGGCCCTGACTTAGTTGAAATCTCATCTATTTGAGCAAAGTTAAGTTGTTGTAGGTCTAAAATCTCTGGTCCATAGCCTAAATCTTCTAGGCGTTTCCTTGTTCGTGGTAATTCAATTGGATCCACATCAATGGCATATAAACGCCCTTTACCGTCTAGGCACTTGAGCATTTCTAATGTATGACCACCGTAGCCTAAGGTTGCATCTAAGCCAGTTTGACCAGGTGTAATTTGGAGGAAATCCAAGATTTCATTAACGCAAATTGAAAGGTGCATTCCAGCAGGCGTAGATCCTTTTTCAATAATCTTGGCTACATCATCTGGGTATAGTTCAGGCTGTAATTCTTTATATTTTTCATGAAATTTCTTTGGGTGGGTACCCTTGTATCTAATACGCCTTTTGTATTTAGGCTTATTTTCATTTTGTAAATTATCTGAGCTCATTTTGTCCCTCGTTTTCATAGGTTTTATAGTTTTAGTATAAGCATATGATATCAGATAGAATTTGTTTAAGCAATAATATCTAATTTCCCCACACAGCCATACTTAATGATTTTTTGATATCAAAATATTGCCTATGCTAAAGATTCTGGTATAACCTTATTAGAGGTAGATGGTTATGCATTTAAAGATTTAAATAAAAATGGCACCTTAGATCCATATGAAGATTGGCGTCTGCCAGTGGAGCAGCGCGTAGAGGACCTGGCCAAACGC
>CAYUEJ010000229.1:0-2488 GCA_964442565.1 uncultured Candidatus Epulonipiscium sp. | reverse complement strand
AGAATTCAAGATTTAATTGAAAGAATGTCAATTGAGCAGATTGCAGGGCTTATGCTTTATAGTGGCCATCAGGCAGTGTCAACGAAAGATGATTTGTTTGCTAAAATGTTTTCGGGTACCTATGATGGGAAACCTTTGTCAGAGACGGATTATGACATTAGTGATTTAAGCGATGAGCAAAAGAAGTTTTTAAAAGAGGATAACTTGCGTCATGTCTTATTAACAGTAGTAGATGATGCTAGGACAGCGGCAAAATGGAATAATAATATCCAGGCCTATGTAGAAGGAATTGGTCTTGGAATCCCAGCTAATAACAGTACAGACCCAAGGCATACACCAACATCTGATACTGAATTTAATGCAGGGGCAGGTGGAGATATTTCAAAATGGCCAGAGCCTTTAGGCCTTGCAGCCATGTTTGATCCTGAGGCAGTACGCCGTTTTGGACAAGTAGCAGCAAAGGAGTACAGGGGGCTTGGAATTGCAACTGCCCTGTCACCACAGGTGGATATTGCCACAGATCCACGTTGGATGCGCTTTAGTGGGACTTTTGGGGAAGATAGCCAGTTATCAGCGGATCTTACAGAAGCTTATTGCGATGGTTTTCAGACAACCCAGGCAACCAATGGATGGGGCGAACAAAGTGTTAATGCCATGGTAAAACACTGGCCAGGAGGCGGTAGCGGAGAAGGTGGAAGAGATGCCCACTATGGTCATGGCAAATTTGCCGTTTACCCTGGGAATAATTTTGAAGATCATTTAAAGCCTTTTACTGAAGGGGCATTTAAATTAAAGAATGATACAAAAGCGGCTTCCGCTATTATGCCTTACTACACCATTTCATATGATATTGATCAGGTAAATCATGAAAATGTAGGAAACTCCTATAGTAAGTATCTGATTACGGACCTACTAAGGAATCAATATAATTATGATGGGGTTGTTTGTACAGACTGGATGATTACAAAAGATGCCCCGACGATTGATTCTTTCTTAGTTGGAAAAAGCTGGGGAGTAGAAAAGTTAGATGAAGCTACTCGCCATTATAAGATTTTAATGGCAGGTGTAGATCAATTTGGAGGAAATAATGAGATTCAACCTGTTTTAGATGCCTATGAAATGGGTGTTAAAGAACATGGGGAAGAATTTATGAAAGACCGCTTTAAAACAAGTGGAAAGCGCCTCCTAAGAAATATATTCTTAACGGGTTTATTTGAAAATCCATATGTTGATCCAGAAGAGTCGGCTCAGATTGTAGGTAACGAAGGTTTTATGAAAGAAGGCTATGAGGCCCAGCAAAAATCAATTGTTATGCTAAAAAACAGAAATAATGTTTTACCAATTAAGGAAAAGAAGCGGGTTTATATTCCAAAAAGAAGAATAAAAGAAGGAATAGATTGGTTTGGAAATGTAGTTCCAGCACATGAAATGGTTCCAGTGGAGAAAACAATAGTGGAAAAATATTATACATTAGTAGAAACACCAGAAGAGGCAGATTTTGCTTTTGTATGTATTGAATCCCCTGATAGCCTAGGGTATAAAAAAGAAGAGGGATACTTACCCATTAACTTGCAATATCGTCCTTATACTGCCCACAGTGCAAGAAAAGAAAGTATTGCACAAGACCCTCAAGATGAAATTGTAAACCGCAGCTATTATGGAAAGACAAATAACTGCACTAATGAAGCAGACCTTGATATTATTTTAGAAACAAAAAAGGCTATGAATGGAAAGCCAGTTATCGCATCTATAAATTGTAAGAATCCTATGGTTGTGGCAGAATTTGAAAAAGAAGTAGATGCAATCTTTATTCACTTTAATGTGCAAATGCAGGCTATTTTTGATTTGCTTTCTGGAGTAGTAGAGCCAAGTGGTTTACTACCATTCCAAATGCCAGCAAATATGGAAACAGTAGAAGGGCAAAAAGAAGATGTGGCCCATGATATGGAATGTCACCAGGACGAATTCGGAAATAATTATGATTTTGCCTACGGCATGAATTATGAAGGTGTCATTGCAGACCAGCGTGTAGAGAAGTATAAATGAAAAACAAGAAAAGAGTGATGATATGGCTAGAAAATATTCACAAGACTTATTAGATAAATTAATGGAACGTCAGGAAGAGATGGACTATAAAGGAGCTACAATTTTAGTTAAGAATCTACCGGATAGTGATGATAAAGGGGCCATGGACCCTCGTTTGTACAATGATATGAAAAAGCAGCTTAATATTATGAGATTTGTGCCAAAGAGTATGATGAAGCAGAAGTTTGATGCTAAGGGTATTGCCCAGCTAAGAAAGATGTTTAATGGTATCAAAAGCCATCCCATAGTAGAAAAACATATTAAGATTTCTAATAAGACCGTTAAGGCAGCAGATGGATATGAGATTCCTGTTCGTATTTATGAGTCTGATTCTATGAGAAAAAATACCCCTATTTTATATTATATTCATGGAGGAGGATTCTTTGGAGGATCACCAGATGTT
>CAYUEJ010000228.1:441-3409 GCA_964442565.1 uncultured Candidatus Epulonipiscium sp. | reverse complement strand
GTTAGTTGCTATTTTAATAGGCTCAGATGTTGCTATAGTGTTTAATATGTTATTAGTTACTATGGGAAGCCTTATATACAAAGGTGATCTTTCCTATGCACTATACTTTACAATTACAGGTACAATAGGGGTCCTTAGTGTGGTAAATATAAAACAAAGAAGTAAAACACTATCAATAGCTACCTATATAGGAGTTATCAATGCTATCGTCATAGTGGGGTTAAGGCTATTTATACAGGGGAATTTTGATGTAGGTCTTATACTAGAAGCAGGCGCGGCTTTTTTAATAGGGATTTTAATGTTAATTTTTGTTGTTGGAAGTTTGCCATTTTGGGAAATTGCCTTTGATATTGTAACTCCGATTAAGCTACTAGAGCTTACTAACCCAGACCAAGAGCTGCTAAAAAGGCTTTTACTTGAAGCAACAGGCACATATCACCATAGTCTACTTGTAGCTAACCTAGCAGAAACAGCAGCCAATGAGGTAGGTGCTAATTCACTTCTAGCAAGGGTAGGGGGGTATTACCACGATATAGGTAAATTAGGGTATGTTAATTACTATAAAGAAAATCAAGTAGGTACTAATCCACATGATGAATTAGAACCAGAACTTAGTGCCCAAATTATTATTAGTCATGTTGGGAGGGGGTTAGAACTAGCAGAAGAGTACAAGCTACCTAAAGGTGTAAAAGATATCATACAGCAGCACCATGGGACGACCTTAGCCCAGTATTTTTATATAAGGGCCAGCAATGATGCAAATGGTGAAGAAGCAATAAGGGAAAAATATCAATACAAGGGACCGAAACCACAGACTAAGGAAGCGGCTATAGTTATGCTTGCAGACGTAGTAGAGGCAACAACGCGTTCTATGATGCCACTTAAAGATAAGGATGAGAGCATAGAACAAATCGTGGCTAAAATCGTAAGAGGAAAATTAAAGGATGGCCAACTAGATGAGAGTGACCTTATGCTTAGTGATATAGATAAGATAATAGGTGCTTTTAATAGACTATTAGTAGGAATGTACCACGAAAGAATTACCTACCCAACACAGAAAGAGGTGAAATTATGAATGTGCTTATTGATGATACAAATGACTGGCTAAAAGTTAATGAAAATATGGGGTCTATAATAGGGGATGTAATTAAAGAATCTTTAGAAGAAGAAAAGTTCTTAGAAGATGTGGAGGTTAGCGTAACCCTTACAGATAACGAAGAAATAAGAGAAATTAACCTAGAGCACAGAGGGATAGATAAGGAGACAGATGTTATTTCGTTCCCGCAGATAGACTGGTCAGATGATTTTTTAGCGCCTAAAGACTATACTAATGTAGCAATAGAAGATATAATATTAGGTGATATTGTAATTTCAACTGAAAAGTTAGAGGAGCAGGCTAAAGAGTATAATCACTCCCTAGAAAGAGAACTAGGATTTCTAGTTGCCCATAGTATGCTACACCTACTAGGCTATGATCATATGGAAGAAGAAGAAGAGAGGGCAATGATCAATAAACAAGAAAAGATACTTGGAAAGTTAGGGCTGGTAAGATGAATTTTAAAAACCAATCATTTGCCGAAAGTGTATCCCATGCACTTAGAGGTATACGGATTTCTATAGGCTCTGAAAGAAATATAAAAATGCAGCTAAGTATAATGGTATTACTTATAATACTAGGATTTTTATTAGGATTTTCTAATATAGAGTGGCTAGTAATTATCCTAACCAGTGTAGTAGTGCTTTCAGTCGAAATGGTTAATACAGCAATTGAAAACATAGTGGATATGGTTTGCAAAGGTGAATATCACCCCCTTGCTAAGAATGCAAAGGATATTGCAGCCGGGGCAGTTTTAACGATTTCACTAGGATCAGTTATTATTGGCTCTATTATAATACTTCCCAAATTAATAAATCTAATAAAATAAATTAATGTTATAATGAAAGGAGTAATCTTATGGATTATTTAAATTTAGTTAAAGAAGCTAGACTAGCAATGGAAAACGCATATATACCCTACTCAAACTTTGGGGTAGGCGCAGCCTTACTGGCTAAAGATGGTACAATATATAGAGGATGCAACATCGAAAACGCAGCATATAGCGTAGCAAACTGTGCTGAGCGAACAGCCTTATTTAGCGCCATTGCCAATGGACACAAGGAATTTGAAGCTATAGCAATCGTTAGCACATCAGGAGACTACACATACCCATGTGGGGTATGTAGGCAGGTAATAGCAGAGCTTATGCCAGAGGGCAAAATAGTTGTTTCAAACGATGAGGATGATATAAAAGTATATACGGTAGACGAAATCTTACCACACTCATTTACAGCCAAGGACCTTAAATAACACAAATGGAGGAATATATATTGGAAAAACCATTTCACTCAGGTTTTATCACATTAATTGGGCGAACTAACGTTGGTAAATCAACACTTATGAATCGCCTTGTGGGAGAAAAAATCGCAATTACATCTAACAAGCCACAAACAACAAGGAATCGTATTCAAACAGTCTTAACAGAACAAGATTTTCAGGCAGTTTTTATAGATACGCCAGGTATCCATAAGCCCCAAAATAAACTAGGCGAATATATGGTTAAATCGGCTAAAACAACACTAGGAGAAGTTGACCTTATTTTATTTTTAGTAGAGCCTAGTCATAGGGTTGGCCAAGGTGACATGCAAATTATTGAAACCCTAAAGCATATAAAAACACCAACCATACTAGTTATTAACAAGATAGACTCAATTTCAAGGGAAGAAGTAGCAAAGATAATAGACAGTTATAAAGATCTACACACATTTGATGAGATTATCCCTATTTCAGCTTTTGAGGGTACTAATATTGAGCGCCTCATGGAGCTTATAAAAGATAGGTTGCCTGAAGGACCACAATATTTCCCATCAGATATGATAACAGATCAGCCAGAGCGTCAACTTGTGGCAGAGTTAATTAGGGAAAAGTCAC
>CAYUEJ010000228.1:0-431 GCA_964442565.1 uncultured Candidatus Epulonipiscium sp. | reverse complement strand
TGCCTGTTTCAGCTTTGAAAGAAACAAATTTAGATCATTTGAAGGATTGTTTGTTTTCCTATATGCCATATGGTGATCCATTTTATGATGAGGATACAATTACTGACCAGCCGATGAGACAAATCGTGGCGGAGCTAATTAGGGAAAAAGCCCTGCACCTACTCCAGCAAGAAATTCCACACGGCATTGCAGTAGAGATTGACACAATGAGAAAACGTAATGATTCGGATATAATTGATATAGATGCAACTATAGTATGTGAGCGTGCTTCACATAAGGGTATTATTATAGGAAAGCAAGGTAGCATGCTTAAAGATATAGGTACAAAATCAAGATTCGAAATCGAGCGTCTGCTTGGATCTAAGATATATCTACAACTTTGGGTCAAGGTTAAGAAGAACTGGAGAGATAGTGACTACCTACTTAAAAAC
>CAYUEJ010000227.1:0-3422 GCA_964442565.1 uncultured Candidatus Epulonipiscium sp. | reverse complement strand
CTACAATTCCATCTACACACATTAACGGTGCTGCAACTACTGAGTTTCCTGTTAAGGCATACACATAAAAAAACTGACCCGCCGTCTCGAATATCCCGCCCAGTATATTAAATTTCTCATCCTTAATTATATATTTTTCTTTTTTAATAACTACTAAATAAAATAATGACATTAAAGCAACCGCAAAGAAAGTAAGTTCGAATGAGATTAATGCTTCTTCTGGGGTAAGCACATTACTTAGATATACGTCATCTAAAAAGGTTGCAAAGGCATCTACCACTGCATAAATTATAGGAAAGACTAGGGCTATAGCCCCAATATTAATCTGTTTGTCATCTAGTCCTAAAGGACGCCTTTTATTATCTCTATTTTCAAGAACTGCTAATAAAACAAGCCCAACTGTTATAAGGCTTACTGCAAAAAACTGAATGCCTGACATTCTTTTCCCCAGTACAGCAAAAGATAGAAGCCCTGCCATTGCTCCCGAAGTACTAGCTACAGGTGAACCTACAGAAATCTGAAGAAATCTGTACCCGTAAAAATCCACTGCCATAGATAGTATGTACAAAAAAGATACTGGAAAATATATAAAATTGGTTTTTAAACTATAGTTAAAATCCAATTTATATAGTTCCACAAAGGCCTGTATTCCCATAATAAGACCTATCATAATCAAAATTCTTAAATGTCCGTGCTTATCCTTAGGGTCGGTACCCCTTTTAAAAGATACATCTGATAACCCCCAAAACAATGTTGCCATTAGTGCTAAACCAAACCAAGTTAACTGCATATGCCATCTCCTTTATGTTATAATTCCGGAAACCATTATAACACAAATTTCCCATCTATGATATCATCTTTTGGAAATACTATAGGCGGTAAGGTAAGTAGCACTTTATTATTCTCATAATTCCTTAATTGACTACGTTTTGCGCCTTACCTGCTATAAATTGTTTAAAGTTTTCTGCTGCTATCACCATGAGTCTTCCCCTAGCCTCCACAGGTGCCCATGCTATATGTGGTGTGATAATACAGTTTTTGGCTGTTAATAAGGGATTGTCTGCTTTAGGTGGCTCCTCGCTCATAACATCTAGGCCTGCAGCAGCCACTTTCCCATTATTAAGTGCATCAGCTAAATCTTCATCTACTATAAGCTGCCCTCTGCCAGTATTAATAATTATGACCCCATCTTTCATTTTACCTATACTATTCTTATTGATCATTCCTTTAGTTTCTTCAAATAAAGGGCAGTGCAAACTAATTACATCGGAACTAGATAATAAATCATCTAAAGATACAAACTTCACTTGCTCTGTCTCTAGCTCTTTCTTAGGTGTCCTTGTATATGCCAAAACATTCATTCCCATAGCCTGTGCTATTTTAGAAAACGCCTGACCTGTACTACCATATCCAATAATCCCTAAAGTCTTACCATCTAATTCAATAAGGGGGTAATCCCAAAAACAAAAATCCTTATTACTCTTCCATCTACCACCACGCACCTCACTGCTATGATGGCCAACATGGTGGCATAGCTCTAGTAAGAGAGCCGTAGCGAATTGGGCAACGGATTTTGTACTATAGGCAGGTATGTTTGTTACCGTAATACCCAGCTCCCTGGCTGCTTTGGTATCAACTACATTATAGCCTGTTGCTAATACCCCTACGTATTCTAACTCTGGATTATCCTCTAATTCTTCCTTGGTAAGTACAGTCTTATTAGTAAAGATTGCCTTAGCTCCCTTAATTCTCTCACGAACCTTATCCGCTGGTGTTCTATCGTAAACTGTTACATCTCCTATACTCTCTAATCCTTCCCAGCTTAAATCTCCTGGGTTTAATGTATATCCATCTAGTACAACTAATTTCATATGATATTCTCTCTTTCTCGATATATTTTCCTAGTAATTGTTTTGGTATATTTATTATATCAGATTTTTTAAAAATAATACATGTTATTACCTGTTCCCGCGTATATTAGAATAAATATAACTTTATATTTGTTGGAGGCTATTATGAATACTTTACCTGATTCTGAATTGGTTATGATTCCTGGTGGTTCACTAATTACTAATACACCGGAAGAGGGGCGTGCTCTTGCTATGTTAATCGCCCGTCACACAATCCATAATATTCAACCTGATTTAGATATACTTAAAGCTGGTAGAAAGCTCTACAGTGTAAATCCAGATAGCTTAATTGCTGCAAGTCAGGTAGTTGCAATAGAGTTCCAAACTATTGCAGCTGCCAATAATTATTGGCTCCCATATGGAAATCCCATGATGGGCGGTCCCTTTTATTAAAAAGCACTCAAAAAAGTGGTATTCAGGTTATAATAATCAGCGTGGTAGGATATATTTGAGGGTCTTACCCCCTAAATCTCATTTTTCCTGAATACCATGTTCATATCCTCCTAGTCATAGTTCCTAAATTAACCCTTTAATCTGCTGCCTTCCCAAATTCCCCAGCCCATTCGAAAGCCTTTTTGGATACGGTAACTGCGATAATCTCGTTAATAACAGCCGCTGCCGCTATGGTACCTTGGATAATAAGTGCAGATTCTGGATCAAAGGTATTTAAAGAAGTAACCGCAATCCCTGTAAAAACAAGGGAAACACCAGAATGAGGTAATAGCGTAAGCCCTAAATATTTCTGCACTGTTTCAGGTAACCCTGTTGCTTTAGCCCCACCATAGGCACCTGTGTATTTACCGATTGCTCTTGAGATGATATAAATAGCTGTAAATATTCCAGCACCTAAAATTAAATGATAATCAAGGGGTGCGCCTAGATTTAAAATAACAATAAGCATGGAAATTCCTAAGATTGGATTAAAAACATCCATTATATGCAGCAATCTTTCATTAGATACCATATTTGCAAAGGTGGCAGAAAAAGCCATTCCAATGAGCATAAAATTAAGTACTGGCTCTGGTAAAATCAAGTAATTAAAAATAAATCCAACACAAGAAACTAGTAATATAAGTGCCACAAGAAGGATTAAAGTTCTTTGGTGGGAAGCGTGTTTTTTAAGTATCACTCCTGCAAGTAGTCCAACAACAACACCAATAGCGATTGGTAATAATATCATTATAGCTAGCGTAACGTATAATGGCATTGTTTGTCCTGCATTAGAAGCTGTTATTATGGATGTAATACTAAAGAATACAATAATCGCAACAATATCATCAAGGGCTGCCATTGGAATTAAGGTCCTTGTTACTGGCCCATCAGTTTTAAATTCCTGCACAATAGATAATGCTGGGGCTGGGGCTGTTGCAAGTGCAATCCCACCAAAAATAAATGCTACATATAGTGGTACACCTGTAAAGTAAAAAATTGCTCCAAAGCATAATGTTACCACTACAAATGTCCAAAGAGATTGGGCAAAGGTAGTTAAAACAATTTGCTTACCAGATTTTT
>CAYUEJ010000226.1:1974-3431 GCA_964442565.1 uncultured Candidatus Epulonipiscium sp. | reverse complement strand
GTATAAAAATAAGGTAGAAATGATGCAAAAACCTTTTTCCATGGGGGTCCGCATTGAACATCCACAAAGTTTAATTAATAAATCACAGTACGGAAGATTTGCAGATCATCCAAAACTTGGTGCAGCGGAGTATAAGCTATCTCATAGGGCAAAAAATGGACGGGGAGTGTATACCTTTTGTATGTGCCCAGGCGGTATGGTTGTGGCTTCTTCTTCGGAAGAAGGTGGTATTGTGACCAATGGTATGAGTGAGCATAAAAGGGATAAAGTTAATGCAAATAGTGCTTTGCTAGTTAACATAGGCCCTGAAGATTATCCGAGTTCACATCCACTTGCAGGAATGTACCTGCAGCGGCAATACGAACAAGAAGCATTTAAACTTGTAGGTGAAATTTATAAGGCACCTGCCCAGCTAGTGGGAGATTTTATGAGGGGGATTCCATCTTCAAAGATGGGTAACATAAGTCCATCTTATTTACCGGGTGTAACATGGACAAACCTAGCTGATTGTTTGCCAGATTTTGCAGTAGAGGCCCTTAAGGAAGGAATAGCTGCTTTTGATAAGAAAATAAGGGGTTTTTCTAATCCTAATGCAGTCTTAACAGGGCCAGAAACCAGAAGTTCATCGCCTATTCGCATACAACGGGATACAAACTATGAAAGCAATATACAAGGCTTATACCCTGCAGGGGAAGGGGCTGGCTATGCAGGGGGTATAACATCTGCAGCAGTAGACGGCATACAAATAGCAGAATCTGTTATATCAAGCTATACAAAGTTATAAGATTGTTAATTGTAATTAAGTATGTTACTATAGATATGAGAGAAAAATTAGTAAAGGAGGTACAAGAGTGAATATTCTACCACATTGTCCTAAATGCAATTCAGAATATACTTATGAAGATGGTAATCTTTTAATATGTCCTGAATGTGCCTATGAATGGACAAGGGAATCCGAGAAGCAAAGCGCAGATAAAGAAATGGTCTTTAAAGATGCCCATGGCAGTATTTTAAATGATGGAGATACTGTAACGGTTATCAAAGATTTAAAGGTAAAGGGCAGTTCAACACCTATTAAGATAGGTACAAAGGTAAAAAACATTCGGTTAGTTGATGGGGATCACAATATCGAATGTAGGATAGATGGTTTTGGTGCCATGGAATTAAAGTCAGAATTTGTAAAAAAAGCATAGAAAAATAATCATGCACTTATACAAACATACAGTCTATATAAAAATATAAAAAAGACTGGGTTAGGTATTTTATTGGGGGTAAACAATATGAGAAATATAGGTTTGAAATTTAAAGACATCAAGTTCAATAACATGAAAATCAAGAACAAAATCCTACTAGCTTTTTTACTCCTTAGTATTTTTCCGATTTTAATTGTCGGGAGTTTTAGTATTAAGGAATCTAAAACTTCAATTGAAAATGAAGTAGGAGCATATTCCCAAAAG
>CAYUEJ010000226.1:0-1964 GCA_964442565.1 uncultured Candidatus Epulonipiscium sp. | reverse complement strand
AGCAAGTATCGCTGCTATGGTCTTAACAACCGAGAGTTTAGTAGCTGATATAGATGTTTCAGATATACAAAAAGAATATATTACATTAATTTCTAATACAAATGCAGTTGTGGCTATGAGAAATCAAATTGATAATGACTATGATTACCAAACAGAGAAAATAATAAAAGAGCACTTAGATACAGTGCTAAGGGCTAACAAGTTAATTTCAGGTGTTATGCTTCATACACCTAAATCAACTAATTTAGCTGGAAACTTTAAAAGTGTTCAAGATTATTTTGGATCTAATGAGTTTACGCAAAGCAGTACATACGAAGAATTGATGGAAGATAAAGAAAAGGTAGTTTGGGAGACAGGCATTATGGGTGAATATAATTATCTGTATGCCATGAAAAGTATAATAGACCCATCAACAGGAAAGAACTTGGGAATTGCTATTTTAAAAGTAGATACCAATATGCTTAAAGGGATATTAGAAACAGCTCAAGAAGAAAATGATGAAACAGAAATTTTTATTATGGATAGTGAACACAAAATAATAGCTTCTGAAGATAACACTATCCTAGGTCAATCAGTTAAAGATGTTTATCCAAATATATTTGAAAAAGAAGAGGACTTCTTATTTGAAGATAACCTAAAGGCGATATACGGTAAACAGGAATTTGTTATATACACATTATGTAACAGTGATCAGTGGAGCATTGTTATGAAGACACCAACTAAAGTTTTAATGAATGGGGTATCAAACATAGCAACTACTGTTTTTATGTTATGCGTGGGTATAAGTATTTTAATAATTGTAAGTGCCCTTTTAATAGCTAGAGGCCTATCAGTACCAATTCAGGATGTAATGAGGAGTATGCAAGAAGCAGGAATGGGAAATCTTAATGTAACCACGGGTGGCAAGAGTACCACATACGAGGTAACCCAGCTTTCTATTAGCTTTAATCAAATGATGGAAAAGATAAGGCACCTTATTAAAGAAACCAATAAGGTAGTAGAGGCAGTGGATAAAAATGCCCAGATTGTAGAAAGTGTATCTAGGGATACAGCTAGGCGTACCGATGAGACAACATCTGCGGTTAAAGAAATTGCAGCAGGAGGAATCAGGCAGGCAAAAGAAGCAGATGCATCTACAAAATGTATGAATGACCTTGCAGGTCATATCAATGAAGTTGTAACCAAGTTAGAGCAGATGGAAACAATTATGACTAAAACTGCCAATGTGGGAAGTTTAGCAAATAAAAGAATTAGCTCTCTAACTGAGCAAACAGAAGCATCTGTCAAGGTAACAGATAAAATATGTGAAAATATTGATGAATTATCTATGCATGCTAAAGATGTTATGAGTATTATTAATATTATAGAAAATATTAGTGGTCAGACTAACTTATTAGCCCTTAATGCAACTATAGAGGCAGCAAGGGCCGGTGCAGCGGGAAGTGGCTTTTCGGTAGTAGCTACTGAAATAAGAAACCTTTCTAATCAAACAAAGGATGCTAGTCATCAAATAAGAAATATTATAAATGATATTCAAAGCAAAATAGTAGAAACCGTTAACACGACTGAAGAATCAAGCGAGATATTCTTAGACCAGAAGATGGCAGTGGATGAGACAAACGCTTCACTTCACGATATTATAGGTTTTATGGATATGACAAGTAATCAAATGGGGGAATTAAATCACACAATAACGCAAATAGACAAGGGCAAAGATATAACAATAGGTGCGGTAGAGCACATTAGTCAGATTATAGAGCAATCAGTAGCGCTGACAGAAGAATTATTAGGTACAAGTACAAAACAAAGTGGATCTATGAGCACAATGATTGATTTGACTGTAGAACTATCAAAGAATATAGATAATCTTAAAAATACAACATCATTATTTCAGGTATAAATAGTGTCTGGTACATCCTATCTGCTACATACAACTCTGGTTGCAAAAGTAGCAGATAGGCTAT
>CAYUEJ010000225.1:744-3444 GCA_964442565.1 uncultured Candidatus Epulonipiscium sp. | reverse complement strand
GCTTCTATTAACTCATCACACATATCTTTAATCTCATCCATGGATAACTCTGACCCTGTGTGTGGGTCTAGCATTGCCGCCATATAGATAAGCTCTTTCTTTCTTGTAAGTGCTGCCTCTACTGTTAGTAAATGCACATTAATATTAGTTCTATTAAGGGCTGCTAGTTGTTGTGGTAAGTCTCCTACATAGCAAGGATTAATTCCCGTTCTATCAACTAAGCAAGGCACTTCTACTACAGCGTCATGTGGCAGGTTAGTAATAAGCCCTGTGTTTAATACGTTACCGTGAATACGATATGGCTTATCTGTTTCTATAGCTTCTAATATATATGATGCATATTCATGACTTCTCTTATGCTCAATATCTTTATTGTGAACTAAGTCATCTTTCATTTCTTCCCACTTCTCAATTTGCTCAACGCAGCGTCTTGGATATTCATCTAATGGTATGTTCCATCTTTCTATTTGCTCAGGATATTTTGATTTGATAAAGTAAGGTACATACTCAGCGCCATGCTCGCTAGACTCAGTGATATAGTAGCCAAACCTATCCATCATTTCATAGCGAACCATGTCACCGTGTTTTCCTTCCATTGCTGCTGCACGCTTTTTAATTTCAGGATATAAGTCAACCTCATCTTTGCTAACATCCAAGAGCCATGCCTGATGGTTAATTCCTGATATATTCCACCTAACCCCATCTGTATCCATCTCTAAATCTCTAAACAATCTTGGAATACAATCTTGAACGCTATGACATAGTCCTACTGATTTTATAGGGCTGGACTTAAAAACAGCGCCCATCAGTATCGACATTGGATTTGTGTAGTTTAAGAAATATGCATTAGGGCATACTTCTTCCATATCCTTAAGGATATCTAGTATAACTGGTATTGTACGTAAGCCCCTAAAAATCCCACCAATTCCTAATGTATCACCAATTGTTTGGCGTAGGCCGTATTTTTTTGGAATCTCAAAGTCAGTTATAGTACAAGGATCATATCCTCCAACTTGTATTGCATTAACAACATATTTGGCATCTTTTAGCGCCTCTTTACGATCTGTATATTTTATTATAGTTGAATAATTACCACTGTTTTTATTGATATTGCTTAGCATGTTATATGAGTCTTCAAGTCTAATTGGATCTATGTCAAATAGTGCTATTTCAGACTCCCTAAGTGCTGGTGTAACCATACAATCTCCAAGTACATTCTTTGCAAAAATTGTGCTTCCTGCTCCTATAAAAGTGATTTTTGCCATTTAAATCATCCTTTCTTTCTCCTTATTTAATAGTAAAATTTTACTTTCCTATCCTATTATGCTGCGCCTTGCACACCCTTTTTGGAGCTTTTGCAACCCGAGTTGTGTGATCCAGAAAGGGTATGCAAGGCGCTTTTTTATTTGGTTTTATTACATAATTAAATTATATCAATTATTGGTTTTTTTAAAATGGTATGGTATTATATAAGCATGTCATAATATGAGATTAATAATATTTTATCTATCAGAAAGTGAGGCAATATGGATACAAGAATTCACACACATATAGATATCGATGCTAGAGATAGTGTTGATTTAAATATCTACCAGTGCGGGCAGGAAGAGTGTAGTTCTGGACACGCCTTTGGTCCTGCCGTTAGAGACTTCTATCTAATCCACTATATCATAACTGGAAGTGGTACCTTCACCATGAATAATAAGGTATATCCCCTAAAAGAGGGACAGGGTTTCCTAATCCCACCTGATGTCATTACTTATTATGAAGCTGACACAAAAAATCCCTGGAATTATGTGTGGGTTGGATTTAATGGACTAAAGGCTGAGGCCTACTTGAAGCGCGCAAACCTAACAGAAGATAATCCTATTTTTACATCTCAAGGGACTCATTTTGAAGATTTTATTCTAAAAATGATTGAGGTGAATACTTTTTCTCCATATAGAGATTTAGAATTACAGGGATATTTATTTTTATTTATATCAGAATTAGTAAAAAACTCTCCCATTATTCCTGCCTCTAAATCTAATACACAGGACATTTACATTAAAGAAGCTATCCACTTTATTCAAACCAATTATTCAAGGCCAATTAAGATAGCTGATATTGCCGATAATCTATCAATTGATAGAAGTTATTTTTCAACTATCTTTAAACAATCCTTACAAAAATCGCCCCAGAATTTCCTTTTAGAATATAGGATGAATAAGGCATGCGAGTTAATGTCAAATCCTGATTTAACCATCCGAAACATAGCATATTCTGTTGGATACATGGATGTCTTTAACTTTTCCAAGATGTTTAAACGAGTTAAGGGTAGATCTCCAGCACATTATCGTGCTGAGAATTATACCTAAAGTAACTCTAATATATTATAACTTACCACCTGATGTAGCTATACCTTCAATAAATTGCCTTTGGAATAACATGTAAAGTATAACCATCGGGATACAGGCTAACAACGATGCCGCCATCAGTTCAGGATAATTAGTTACAAATTGCCCTTGTAACCTAGCCAAACCTGCTGATAATGGCATTGTGTTATGCTCAGAGTTTACAACTAGTGGCCACATTAAGTCCTTGTATGCAAATAATGCCGTAAAGATACCTAGTGCAACCATAGATGATTTTGTCAGTGGTGCCATAACATAAAAGAATACTTGCCCTGTATTACAACCATCTAATATAGCAGCCTCTTCC
>CAYUEJ010000225.1:0-734 GCA_964442565.1 uncultured Candidatus Epulonipiscium sp. | reverse complement strand
AGCCTGCCTTAATAAAAATGTACCGAAAGCAGTTACAATACCTGGGAATAAAAGCGCAAATGCCGTATTTAACATCCCTAATTTACTTACCATTAAATACTGTGGTATGATAAATATTTGCGCCGGCACCATCATTTGAAACAAAACAAGCCCAAAAGCTAAATCTTTTCCCGGGAATTTCAAACGACCCAAAGCATAACCTGCCATTGTTGCCGTTAATACTGCACACACTACGCGTCCTACAATAAGTACTAATGTATTCCAGTATAACCTTAAGAAATTCATTTTGGCTATAACAGATTTAAAAGCATCCAACCTCCATTTAGAAGGAAAAATTTTAAATGGATTCATTTGTGTGGATTCAGAGATAGTTTTAAAAGATGTAAGAATCATCCATACAAATGGTACTATCATAATAATAGAACCTATTATTAATATTACATGAACAAGTAATAATCCCGTTTTCCTTTTCTCTTTCATATTTATCACCCTCTCCTAATAATAATTAACCCATTTTTTCTGCAATCTTAGCTGTATTACTGTAATAATCATAATGACTCCCAATAATAGCATTACAATTGCTGATCCATAACCTTTATTAGATTCTATAAACGAATATTTATAAAATAAGTATACCAGTGATTGAGTCTTAGGAAAGGCTGGATTAGTCTTATCAAGCATCATGTAAATACTATCGAATACTTGCAGGGCTCCAATGATTCTTGTAACTGTTA
>CAYUEJ010000224.1:2456-3449 GCA_964442565.1 uncultured Candidatus Epulonipiscium sp. | reverse complement strand
AAAATTAAAAATGGAACTTTGGTAGTTACATTACTTAATCTAACAGCTCTTATTGAAGAAACGCTTTTATAGATATCAGAAAAAATTAAAATGTAGGGAATGATACTTCATGAGTGATAGTGAGTTTAATAAACTAAGCGATGGTCATCTTGATGTGCTTTCTGAGGTCGGTAACATAGGAGCAGGCAATGCTAATACAGCCCTTAGCAAGATGCTAAATAAAAGAATAGACATGGATGTACCCTTTGTTAAGATTACGGACTTTGATGAGATATCAGATGTACTTGGTGGGGCGGAAAACCTTGTAGTTGGAATACTAATAAATGTTAGTGGTGATGTTAATGGAATGATGATTGTGGCTATTGAGCAGGCATCAGCGCACAAACTAGTTAATATGCTTATGGGGCAAGATTTAAGTGAGTTTGAAAACTTTACACAAATGGACCTATCGGCACTTTGTGAGATAGGTAACATATTGGCAAGTTCCTACTTATCATCATTAGCAGCAATGACAGGTCTTGCTATGGAACCTTCAATACCACATCTGGCTATAGATATGGCAGGGGCCATCTTAAGTGTGCCAGCAATAGAATTTGGTAAGATTGATGATAGGGTGCTTCTTATTAAGACCGAATTCTTAGAAGGAGGAGAGTCAGTTTTAGGTAACTATATACTGCTTCCTGACCCCCCATCCTTTACAAAAATCTTGTCCTCTCTAGGGGTACAGACGTGAGCGAAGGCAAGGTAATAAAGGTAGGTATGGCAGATTTAAATATAGCTAAAGAGCCTGATAAATTAATGACACTAGGGCTTGGATCATGTATAGGCATTACATTATATGATCCAGCTATAAAAGTTGGAGGTATGGCACACATTATGTTGCCAGATAGCACCCAAATTAAAAACAACTCTAACTTAGCTAAATTTGCTGATACAGCTATAGATGTGTTAATAGCAAAAATGACAAGTATAGGCGCTAGTAGGAATAGGCTA
>CAYUEJ010000224.1:0-2446 GCA_964442565.1 uncultured Candidatus Epulonipiscium sp. | reverse complement strand
GGAAGCGGCGGGAGCGAAAAGATTCTTCTTAAAAGCAAAAATAGCCGGCGGTGCTCAAATGTTCGATTTTAAGCAAACATCAGATGCAATGAGAGTGGGATACCGAAACGATATTGCTACTAGGAAAATTTTAGAAGATTTAAGAATTCCTATAATAGCAGATGATACAGGCGCAAACTATGGTAGAACAATAGAACTTAATACTAAAACAGGGGCACTACTTGTTAAGACAATTAATCATGGCACACAAGAGATATAAATAACTATAAAACAAAGGCAGGAGGGATGATGGTGTCAGATAAAGAAATAGAAAAGATGTGGGAACAATATTCACAAAGTAAATCACCAGAGCTTAAAGAAAAACTAATCATCCACTATGCATCTCTTGTAAAATATATAGCTGGAAGACTAAATATGTACCTTGGACAAAATGTAGAGTATGATGATTTAATAAGCTATGGGGTATTTGGTCTTATAGATGCGATTGATAAGTTTGACTTAACTAAGGCGGTTAAATTTGAAACATATGCTTCTTTAAGAATAAGGGGAGCAATAATAGACCATATGAGAAAAATGGACTGGGTTCCTAGAACTTTAAGAAGGCAACAAAAAGATATGGATAGAGCATATGCTGAGCTTGAGCATAGCTTAGGTAGGCCTGCTACTGATGATGAAATGATTGAGTTTTTAGATGTTACAGCAGAAGAATTCTATGACCTTATTAAGGCTACTAGTATCTCCACATTAACATCACTAGAGCAACATATTGAGCAAAATCAAAGTATTGAGGGTTTTAGTAGCATCAATAAGCCCGAAGAATCACCACAGGAGCATGTAGAAAAGCTAGAAATGCAGGAAATGCTGAAGAACTCAATTGAAAATCTACCAGATAGGGAAAGGCAAGTTATTACATTATATTATTACGAGGAACTTACATTAAAAGAGATAAGCGCTATTATAGGTGTTTCAGAATCTAGAATTTCGCAAATACATACAAAAGGCATTAGCAGACTAAAAGGCAAACTAAATATAGAGGAGGGGTAACGTGATAAGACCAATTGATACGCAAATATTGCACCCACAAACTCCAGAAATTGCAGGACGTCAGCAAAGAACTAACCATCTACCAGTAGAGCAACAATCTCAATTTGGAGATATCATGAAAAAGGAAGTAGAACATAAAAAAGATACTGTAGTAGAGCCACAAAACCCTGAACACTTAAAGGCAAATAAGGATGGTTCTAAACAATTAGCCCATCAAAATAAAAAGAAATCAAAAAAGAAATCTAAAGATGAGAACAACAAAAAAGAAAATGAAAGTAACTCTAGAACAAAAATAGATATTAGAATTTAGACGAGGTGTACTGTGACATTACAAGATATACTACCAATTACTAGTATTTCCCTTATAGTTTTAGGGTTTATTATTATATTAACTGGGCTGGTTTGGATGGCTAATAATATAAGTAAAGAAGATTCCACGACTATTTTTTCCAATACTGAAGATATAATTGGTGAAATGAATCAGATGTTTACTTATTTTACAGATAAAATAAATACTAACAAAGAAACAGTAACTACTCAAAGCAATAAACATAGTCTTACAAATAAACATTATATAAATGTACTAGAACTTAAAAAGCAAGGTAAAACACCAGATCAAATAGCCAAGGAATTAAATATAGGTAAAGGTGAAGTTAATTTAATTTTAGGCATTGATCAAATGAGGTGATCTAGTGAGATTTAATAAAAAAACAATACTAATAAGTTGGTTTATTGGCTTAGGATCTGGACTATTCTTAAGTGGGATTATACTTAGTGTTTTAATGTATACCACAAATAAGACCTTGACCACCCCGGAAATACCTATAGAAGAAGTACAAATAGAAGAAATGCAAATAGAAAATCAGGCTGAAGAAGAACCAAAGGAAGAAAAAAAGCAAGAGGAAGAACAAAAAACTAATGAAGAAGATGAGCAGGCCCCAGAAACAATTGAGCTAGAGATAAAACCAACCTCAACAGCCAGGGAAATAACAAGACTGCTTGTAGATAATGGGGTAATATTAGACTATGATGAGTTTATAGAGTATATTGTCTTACAAGATGCAGAGCGAAGTTTATCACATGGGATTAAAACATTCCCATTAGATTCTGATATAGAAACAGTTTTTAAAATATTAAGACCATAAACATCAAAAAATGTTGATGAAGATAAATTTGTATGGTATAATCTATAGTGGAAATAAAACACACGCATATTGATTTTATAAAATGGTGCCTAAGGGTATTTTATAAAACATGAAATATGCGGAGGCAAACAAAACCAGGAGGTATATTATGAGTGTAGTTTCAATGAAACAATTATTAGAAGCAGGTGTACATTTCGGACATCAAACAAGAAGATGGAACCCTAAGATGGCAGAGTACATCTTTACAGAAAGAAATG
>CAYUEJ010000223.1:0-3475 GCA_964442565.1 uncultured Candidatus Epulonipiscium sp. | reverse complement strand
TATAGGCTTCTTAGCCCATACTTAGCTCAGATTTAATTGCATTAATTTCGCTTTGTGGTGCAGCTGCTGCTGGTTTATGATATCCCTTTTGTATAGCAGTTTGACAAATTTTATATTGTCTTTGCTCATCGTTATCTCTCATTTGTTGGAAGGTTTGCCTAAGCTGGGGATTGTCTGTTTGAGCAATGGTAGTAGCATAACCCGATAAGCTTCCATTAATCATACTTAAATAGTCGTTCATTATATCTTTTTCTGTCATTTAAATAGCCTCCTAGCCTAAAAAGGTCATTAGTTTTTGTTTACTATTTCTGGCATCCTGAGCATCGTCTTGTAACATTTGTTTAATCTGTTGATCAGTACATTGTTGGGACATAGCATCTAGCTTATTAGCTACAGTTCCATGCGCACCAACCATGTGACGAATATGCTGTAATTCTACTTGATTTAGATTTGCCATAAAACCACTCCTTAATTTTAATATTTCTTACTCAAAAGTATTATTTCACAAGCCATCTGTTTTTATTCATTTTTAAAGAATTATTTTGAGTTATAGTAGTAACTACAGTGGGGATAGCTAATGCTATCCCTACTGCTGAGGGAGCAATTCAGTATGCCATGGTAAATAGTGAGATCACTTTGCACGGAAGCAAGTGTATTGTGCTTGGATTTGGAAGGTGTGGTAAGGTGCTTGCTCATCTACTAAAAGGAATAGGGGCGGATTTAAGTGTTGAAGCGCGTTCGGCAGTAGATTTAGCCTATATCGAAAGCTATGGCTATAACCCCATACCACTTAACGAACTAACAGATAATATTGGTGAGTACGATTTCATATTTAATACGATACCATTTTTAATTTTGGATGAGAGAAAATTAAAGAAAATAAAAAAGGATTGCCTAGTTATTGAGTTAGCATCAAAACCTGGTGGCATTGATTTTAAGGCAGCAAAAAAATTAGGTATTAAGGTTATTGATGGACAAAGTTTACCAGGTAAAGTGGCACCAGAAACAGCTGCAAAAATTATATTCGATACGATACTAAATGCATATGGTGAAGTGGGGGTTATATTATGAGTTTAAAAGGCCTTAAGTTGGGTGTAGCACTTTGTGGGTCTTACTGTACCTATGATGCGGTCCTTAAACAAGTAGACAAATTAGTTAAACTAGGTGTGGAAATTTATCCGATTATGTCAGAAAATGCATATGTAACAGATACAAGATTTGGCAAAGCGAAAGACTTTATTTTAAGACTTGAAGATATGTCGGGTAGGAAAGTAATTCATACTATTGTAGATGCAGAACCCCTTGGTCCCAAGAATACTATAGATGCTCTTTTAGTTGCACCTTGTACAGGTAATACCTTGGCAAAGGTAGCACATGGGATTACAGATACATCAGTAACAATGGCTATAAAAGGTTTATCTAGAAATCAAAAACCAATCATTATATCATTAGCAACTAACGATGGGTTAGGTCTGAATTTAAAAAACATTGCAACCCTTAAAAACTTACCTAACCTATACATTGTACCAGTAGGCCAGGATGATTATAGAAAGAAACCTAATTCCTTAGTTTCTCATATGGAACTAATTCCAGAAACTATAGAAAAAGCATTGGCTAAGGAGCAGTTGCAACCTGTTTTAAAATATTATAATTAAATATAGTATGAACTCTCCTCTTTTCTTCCATACTAAGCTATAGAAATATATATTTGGAAGAAAAGAGGATTGCTAATGGAAAAAAATGAAGAAACAATAGCAGAATCAACGGAGACAATAAAAGAGTTTGGGCAAATGCCTATACAAGGCAATGATGAATATGAAAGTCCTATCCATTGTATCCAGATGATTGGTCAAATAGAGGGACATATGATTATGCCACCTCAAAATAAAACTACAAAATATGAGCATATTATACCTCAAGTTATAGCTTTAAAAGAAAATCCTAAGATTAAGGGAATTTTGCTAGTTCTAAATACTGTGGGGGGGGATGTAGAGGCAGGGCTCGCAATTGCTGAATTGTTAACTACAGTAGGTAAGCCGGTAGTATCACTAGTTTTAGGGGGGGCACATTCTATAGGGGTCCCCTTAGCTGTATCAGCAGATTATACATTTATTACCCCTAGTGCAACCATGACTGTCCATCCAGTGCGTATGAGTGGAACGGTTATAGGGGTTGCCCAAACCTTTGAATTTTTTGATAAGATGCAAGATAGGATTATAGCATTTGTATCTAATCACTCTAATATCAGCCAAGAAAGATTTAAGGAACTTATGTTAGACACAGGAAAGCTAGCTAAAGATGTTGGGACAATCCTTATAGGGGAACAGGCGGTAGAGGAAAAACTTATTGATGAGGTAGGGGGGCTTAGTGATGCACTGGATAAGCTTTACTTTTTAATAGGTGAGAAAGAAAGGGGCTAAAATAATGCATTATTCGATACTACCTATAGACTATAGTACAAACTCAAGTATTGAGTACGAAGAAATAACATATAAAAATCAGCTAATCCTAACTAAAATAGAAAACAATATTCAAACCATAGAAAGGATATATTCAACAAATCCCAAAGATTTTCTAGATCCTGAGTTTCAACCAGGGACAATACTAGAAAATCCACTTATCAATACTCAAAAAAAGTGTTATAATAAATATTGGTAAGTTATGTGTTAGCCTTGGTGCTAACACATTTTATTGTAGACTTGAATGAAAAGAGGGTGCGACGTGAAAAAGGGGAAGAAAAAGCCAAGAGTAGCTAAAAAGAATATACAAAATGAAATCATAGGGGTATGCATCTTAGCTATTGGTTTAATAATGGGACTTAGTTTATATACAGGCCAAGGTGGTGTGGTTGGTAAGGGAGTTAGAAACTTATTTATAGGAATCGCAGGGATAAGTAGCTATGCTTTTCCGCTATTAATCCTAGCAGTTGGTATAGCAATTTTGAGAAAGAATATAACTACTATACATAAGTATACGATTCTCATAACATCACTACTTATAAACATATCAATATTGGCTCACATATTATGCTATGGTAGGGCTTTAAAAACTGAGCTTACCTTCCCAATTTTCGATTTTGTTTATTATAAAGAAGCAAAGTGGAGTACAGGAGGATTTTTAGGTAGTATTCTAGGTAATGCATTACTGACCTTGGTGGGGCTATATGGTAGTTATATAGTTGTTGCTACAATACTACTTATCTTATCTATGATGATAACAGGTATCTCATATGTAGATATAGTTGAAAGTATAGTTGATATCCTAAATAAACAGATAAGCAAGAATAAGGAGAAGAGGAATAAAAATAAAGAGGAAAAAAAACGAAAAGTAGAAATAGCAAAAAGTATACAGACAAAAACAGTAGATGAGAAAGTGCCGGCCAAAGTCCTATCAGAGAAAAATAATAGTTTAAAAGAGAATCTAGTTGTAGAAGATGATTTAGTGGATTATAATATAGAAGAAAAAGAAGAAATAG
>CAYUEJ010000222.1:792-3478 GCA_964442565.1 uncultured Candidatus Epulonipiscium sp. | reverse complement strand
AACTGCCGGGGTCAGTGTGTGTGCCTTATTACTATTACCTATTATCGTATTAATATTCACAGGAGTAAACAGTATAGCTTTAACATGGGTATGTATGGCAATTGGTGGCATATTAGGCTATGTAATTAGTCACAAAAGTATTATAATGACTCAAAAACATGGGTAGAAAGAAGGTAGGCAATGAAATTTAAAGTAATAACCATACTTATTTGTAGCATTCTTTTTGTCGGATGCCAAAGTGAAAAAATAGAAAGTCCCGTTACTGAGCAAGAAACTTATAATTCGGATTACAGTGTAGAAAATGATAATGTTATTACCCTTAAAGATTTAGAAAAAGAGCTTAGCAAAAGTGGGGTTAAATTAGAAAAATATGGAGACGTGTCAGAATCGTCTTTGGGCGAATATTATCTTTTAGTCGATCAAATGAACATTAATATACTGACTAAAATAAGCGGGGAAAAACAGGAGGAAGTGATACAAAACATTCGCTTATCCCCGGCAGAAGCAAAGGGAGTTGAGATAAACCAAACACCCTTTTTTAATAACCTTTTGATGCAAATAGGCGGGACGCAAATTAAGGGATGGCTAGCATCCCTAGAAGAGGAGTATAAGGAATTAGAGGAAAAAGAAGCTCCTAGGGGTGCTAAGGAAATTATAGACATGCTAGCAAGTGGAAGAAGTTATCTTACATTTTCAGGGGAACCATCCCATAACAATAAGGTGTTAGAAATAGCTTTCAGGAACTGGGAAGACATACCTAATGAGCTTAGAGGAGCCACGGCGGAGCTTGAAAATCAAAACTTTGTTACCATAGATTATGCAAAAGGATTTAAAGGCGATGTTGTTTATCTAGCAAGCCTAAAATACCATCTAGTAGAAAGTGGAGAATTTAGGTACAGGGAAGAGCCAGCAGAAAGTCTAGGAGATATAGAAAGTTTGGTTGCCTATAAAGTGATGTACAATCCAAGTAATAACTTTAACTATAGCGCCCAGCTATATGGCTTTATGCCAGTAGACTCAGATGGTGACGTGAAAGTAGAAGATATGCTAGGCATTGATACAATCTCCAGGGTAATGGATATGAGCTGGGATGATTTTACCCAGGTGACAGGAGCTATTAATCAGGAACTAACAAAGCTTAAGGAACTTGGAAGCCAAGCACAGTTTCAGCAAGAATATAACGCCGAAGGTAGGATTGCAGGGCATAGGTATGAATTATATGCCGAATCATATGGGGGATATTATAAATTTACGGTGTTTTTAGAGAAAGTTTAGATTATGCTTTCTAATTTTCCCTTGAGAATCCAATGCCAAAATGTTAAGCTTAATTCATAAATTATAAAATCATAAGGAGCTGAGGAGCATGTTTCATTTAGAGGTTTGTGTAGATACGGCAGAAGGAGCCATAGCAGCAGAGCGGGGCGGCGCAACTAGGATTGAGTTATGCGGTAACTTGGTTATTGGGGGGACAACTCCAAGTGTAAGTTTGGTCGAAATTGTAAAACAAAATGTGAAAATTCCAGTACATCCAATTATCCGGCCAAGATTTGGCGATTTTTGTTATACGGATTTGGAGTTTGAGGAAATTAAGCGGCAGGTTGTTAGTATGAAAGAGCACGGAGCCGATGGAGTTGTTATTGGAATACTAAAGCCAGATGGCCAATTAGATAAGGAAAGAATGGAAATCCTTATAGATCTTGCAAGACCAATGAATGTAGTCTTACATAGAGCATTTGATGTATGTAGAGACCCTTTTGAAGCATTAGAAGTCGCCAAAGAACTAGGGATTCAAGCCATCTTAACGTCAGGCCAAAAACAAACAGCTTTAGAGGGTGCAGATCTTCTAGGAGAACTTGTTAAACAGGCAAATGGAGAAATTGATATTATGCCAGGAAGCGGTGTTAACTCTAGTAACATTCTATCTCTTATAAAAAAGGTCAAGGCTACAAGTTACCATATGTCAGGTAAAATTGAAAAAGAAAGCCCAATGATTTATAGAAAAGAAGATGTAACAATGGGGTTACCAATCTTGTCAGAATACACAGTTTTTGGAACAGATAGTGTGGAAATAAATAAAGCTAGAACAATTATTGAGAATAATCAGAGTGAGTTAAATAAATATTAATGCTCTTTTTGTTTAATAGGAAAGTTCTACTCTCCTTCCCGATGTATCTGACACTTTTTTCAAATATGTATGAAATATGAATATAAAACGGAAAATGTTAACATAATGTACGTTGAAGATGCTAAGAAAGTTAGATATAATAAAAACCAGATATTAAATACGTGAAAAGTATAATTTGGAGGTTATGATATGCCTAGCATCAAATATGAAAATATGGAAGAAATAGAGAAGATGGAGATAGCACTTCTAAAAGACGGTCCTGATAAATTTACAATGATAGAAGAGATGAAGGGAGAATGGATGCCTTTTGTGAAAAGTTATGAAATGGTTTTAATAGAACTAGAAAGTGACTTTAAAATTCTGGATTTAGAGTGGAATGCTGCTTATGGTTATTCTCCTATTGAGCATATTAAAACAAGATTAAAGAGTCCAATATCTTTAATTAAGAAAATAGAAAATAGGAATATCCCATTTAACCAAGATGATATCACCGCATCTATTAAAGATATTGCAGGTATGAAGAATCATCCCTTAGTTCAGCGACTTTTCTCTAATTTAAAT
>CAYUEJ010000222.1:0-782 GCA_964442565.1 uncultured Candidatus Epulonipiscium sp. | reverse complement strand
CTATTAAAGATATTGCAGGTATTAGGATTGTAACAGGTTTTATTGATGATGTTTATATGATGCTAGAGCATATTAAACAAAGAGAAGATTTGAGAATAACACAAATTAAAGATTATGTTGCAAACCCTAAACCAAGTGGGTATAGAAGCCTTCATGTCATTGTTGAATCACAAGTAATATTATCTAGTGATGTTGTCTGGGTACCAGCGGAAATTCAAATACGTACACTGTCTATGGATTTTTGGGCATCATTGGAACACAAGTTACAATACAAATATAAAAACAGTGCAAATAACGGGGAAATACCTGACAAAGACAGACAGCTATTAAAAGACGTAGCCGTCTCGTCTTTTCAAAATGATATTGAAATGAGTAAATTAAGGCAAAAACTATTAGCGCTAAAGTATGTATAACTTAAGGTAAGGGACGGTTCACAAATAGTAAGGGGTTTGGGTTTTAAAACTCTTATTATATTTGTGAACCGTCCCCCATTACGTTATGCGCTACAATTGTGAAAGAGAGTTGTCTAAAAATGCTAAACTTGGCAATACTCCTAATTAAGCAAGTATAAAGAAAGGTGGAGATATATATGCCAAGAGAAGCTAGAGTGATAAGTAAGACAGGGCAGTACCATATTGTAGTAAAGAGTCTTAAGGAGTTTGATTTATTTAGGGATAGTGCGGATAAAGAAAAGTATCTAGAAATAATTAATAAGTACAAAATAAAGTATGGGTTTACATTATATGCATACTGTTTAATGGGGAACCACGGACACTATATTA
>CAYUEJ010000221.1:0-3485 GCA_964442565.1 uncultured Candidatus Epulonipiscium sp. | reverse complement strand
ACTTGCTCTGCAAATTCCTTAGTCTTATCTTGTTCCTTTGCAATCTCAAAAAGAGCTGTTGCATAAGGACGCAATACTAGCTTAGCCATTGCACATCCCCCGCCTCATCAATGATTTGGTTAATTAATTCGTTTTGCTTTGCATCATCCATACTAGATGCTACAAACTTGCTTGCCATGATTGTGGCAACTTCTATCATTTCTTTTTTCATTTCGTCTTTAACACGCTCTTGTTCTAGTTGAATTTCAACATGTGTGCGTTTTCTAATTTCTTCCGCTTCTACCCTAGCTGCGCTAATAATCTCTTGTTCGTTTTGCTTGGCTTTTTTCCTAGCATCCCTTAAGATTTCAGCTGCTTCTTGCTCTATTGCTGCTAGTTTGGTTTCGTATTGGTTCTTAAGCTCTGCTGCCTTAATGTTCTGATCTTTGGCATCATCTATTTGGTCTTTAATTCGCTGTTGTCTGGCTAATAAAAAAGCCCCAACTGGTTTAAATAAAGCCCAACTTAATATACCAATTATAACAAAAAGGTTAACCAGCATAACAGCCCACTCAAATAAGGTTCTTGGTGAGAACTCAATAAGCCTAGAAGCTGGTTCAACTGCTGCTAACATTATATACTGTGGATTCAAAGAGAAGATCCCTCCTTTTTAAATGCATTCTTTTGTTTGCTATTCTAGGGTCTAATTAAAGTTTAATAAGTGGATTTGCAAACAATAGTATAAGGGCTATAACGAAGCTATAAATACCTGTTGTCTCTGATACTGCCTGTCCAACTAACATTGTACTAACAATGTCTCCTCTTGCTTCTGGTTGTCTTCCTACTGCCTCAGTACCTTTACCTGCTGCATATCCTTGCCCAATACCAGGTCCTAAACCTGCTACCATTGCAATACCTGCTCCTAATGCTGAAAATGCTAATATTAAATCTTTACCTGTTACTTGATCCATAATAAGATCCTCCTTTTAATTTTAAATTTTTATTCTAATGATGATGCTACAAATGTCATGCTAAGCATAACAAATATAAAACTTTGCAGTGCCCCTGAAAATACGTCAAAGTATAAGTGAAGTACAGACGGAAGCACAAAGTTTAAGATTGGCGGCAATGCTGCGTATACCAGCCCCATAATAACGGTACCACCTATTAGGTTACCAAATAAACGGAAGCCTAATGATATTGGCGTTGCTAATTCCCCAAAAAGATTAATTGGGAATAGCAGTGGTATTGGATCAAAGAAATTTTTGACATAACCACCTAATTTGTTGGTTTTAATTGCATATCCTTGTATCATAACAAATGTTGTCATTGATAGTGCAAATGTTGTTGCAATATCTGCTGTTGGTGGCCTAAGGCCAATTAGTCCTAATAGATTACAAAATATAATAAATACTAACATAGAACTATAAAAAGATGCAAATCTTATGTTTTGCTCCCCCATAGCTCCCGTAACCATACCATGTAGGCCTTCTACTATTGCCTCTACAATGTTTTGGAATTTACCCGTTGGTACTTCGGTAAAGGTTGATAGACTATATCTTACAATAAGTGCTAATATAGTTAGTACCGCCATAACAATCCATGTATTAATAATCGTTGTTGTAATCCCAACGGGTTGACCATCAATTTCAAATAGCTTAATTACCGTTCTAAACCCAAAATCTAAATTATCCACTTACTCACATCCTTTCTCTATCATATTGTAACATATTATCTGCTAATTTTACCTAACATTAGCAAAATATATATTGCAACCTTCATAGTAAATAAACCAGCAAACACACCCGCAAAACTAATAGACGGCTCGAATATTGCTACAACAAGTACAATCCCTGTTAGTATATACCTAATTGAGTATTGCCCAATTGTATGTTTTGTGGCATCTGATTTGCTCATCTCTATTGCCTGGTCCACTGTTCTTTTAATTAGGGCAAGTTTAAGAGCAGCAAAGATTGTGCCAAAAGTGACCCCCTTGGCCCATGCTAATTTATCTGGGTAGAAGAATAGCCCTATTATAATAAAAATGATTCCAGCGACTATAGTTCCTATTAATAGTGTCCTATAGTCATCATGCTTCTCACTCATCTTTATCATCTTCCTTTTTTTCAAATTGTTTATATACTATCAAGTATATATTTCTAAATGATGCGCCAACACCCAAAATCATAAATATGATTAGAAATAGTGGGCCGGTCCCAAGCTTATTATCTATCTTGCTTCCTAACCATACACCAAGGATAATCGGTATTACCATCATAATGCCTATCTGGGAAACAAGAGCAAAATTAGCTAGAAACCCATACTTTCTTTTCAACTATTGTAGTCCTGTGGTCTGTCTTCTATTTGCTTAAAGTAATACTTGATGGCTTCTACAATCCTGCCTGATGCTTCCCCGTCTCCAAATGGATTTTTTGCTTGTGCCATTTGGGAATATTCTTCATTATTAGTTAAGAGTTCTTTTGTAATGTTGTAGATGTTGTCTTCTTCTATGCCTGCCATCTTAAGTGTGCCGGCATCAACCCCCTCAGGTCTCTCTGTTACGTTGCGCAGCACAATTACTGGCTTACCCAGTGAAGGCACTTCTTCTTGAAGTCCTCCTGAATCAGTGAGTACAAGATAGGAACGCTTCATAAGATTATGCATATCCTTCATCTCTAGTGGCTCAATAAGGTGTACTTGGTCGTATTGACCTAATATCCTATTTGCAACTTCACGAACTGCTGGATTTTTGTGCATAGAGTATACAAATTCTACATCATCAAATTCTTCTACAATTCTAGCTACTGCGTTGCAGATATTCTCTAGGGGCTGCCCTAAGTTCTCCCGTCTATGGGCCGTCATAGTAATAATCTTCTTGCCTTCAAAGTCTAACTTATTTAAGCTATCATCTACAAAGGTATATTCGTCCTCTACTGTAGTCTTAAGTGCATCTATTACTGTATTACCTGTAATAAAAATATCTTCTTCTGCAATGTTTTCTTTAAGTAGCTGAGACTTTGCAAGTGGTGTTGGTGCAAAGTGTAAATCTGCAAGCCTTGTTGTAAGCTGCCTATTCATCTCTTCTGGGAATGGCTGATATTTATCGTAGGTACGAAGTCCTGCTTCTACATGTCCTACTTTTGTCTTACTATAAAAGGCAGCTAGTGATGCAACAAAAGTTGTTGATGTATCGCCATGTGTTAAAATAAGGTCTGGTTTTGCCTTTTGTATTACTTTCTCTAGGCCTTCTAATGCTCTAGTTGTAATACCAGTTAAGGTTTGACTTGTCTTCATAATGTTTAAGTCATACTCTGGTGTTAACTCAAAAGTCTCCAGCACTTGGTCTAACATCTCTCTGTGTTGGGCTGTTACACAAACAATGCTCTCTATACCCTCTGCTTTCTCGAGTTCCTTTACAAGGGGGGCCATTTTAATTGCCTCGGGTCTGGTTCCAAAAATACTCATTACTTTTATATTTTTCATTATGATTTCCTTTCTTTGGCATA
>CAYUEJ010000220.1:0-3523 GCA_964442565.1 uncultured Candidatus Epulonipiscium sp. | reverse complement strand
CCCCGGTTTCTCTATCTACATAAGGATTTGTAACATAGATTTCCCCACTTTTGATTGGCTCCGTTACCCAATCCTTATCTGATGGGTCATAGTCCTCAGGCACAAAGTTTGGGTGGATAAACAGCCCATCTGTAAAGTACAGGAAGTATGTAGTGCCATTCCGCTCATTTGCAGCCCTGAGGTGATCCCTTGTATAATAATAAGATTTACCCGTTGATATATCGACTTTAAACCACAATATATTACTGTTATTATATACAATAATTTAGAAGCTTCCGCTAATAATTTGGTGAATTATCAGGATGTTGTGATATACTGAAGGCAGATTAGGATAGGAGGTGAAGTAATGGTTAGTTTTCTTATGATTGGAAGTCTTATACTTGGATTGGTTTCTTGGATACTTCCAATCTTAAATATTATTAAGCATAATAAGAATGGGGCTACTTATTCTATGATTAGCATGAGTTCATGTGCAATTGCTTTAGCTTTTCAAATTTTATACAGTGATTATATTGTAAAGATGGAAGATTGGTCTGCACTTATGGATACAAGTAAGACCAGCGCTTTATTATCAGTAATTCTGTTAGTAATTACTATTATATTAAATGTAATTTCTCTAAATAATTATCGTAGTAAAATTAAAAAATAATCAACATCGTTTATATGTTGTCACACACAAAAGCTATGCTTAGTGAACTAATATCAATTTTAGGGGGCCAATTTTGAAAAAGGTAATCAGTACTGTAGTTGCTTTATTGATGGGGTGTTTATTACTAGTTAGATGTAGCAAAGCAGAAAATCTTGAGAAGTATTATTCAATAGAGATTAGTAATGATGGGTGGTCTTTAGAGGAGTGTGTTATTGGAGTTCAAGATGGAAAACTAGTATTTAAGAATGGACACTTATCAATTAATGGCAACTATGAACTTTTTGAAATTGAAATATATCAAGAAAACAAAGCTGGCAATAAAGACACCCTATTTGTAGAATCTTGTTCTACAGTCGAGGGAGCTAATTTCAATAAAGATTTTAAGGATATAGAAATTAAGAAGGAAAGTATAGATGTTAATTCTGAACTGAAGGCCGAGATAAAAGTAAATAATGGCAAGAAGGGTGATGAAGAAGTAATATATACATTAGAGGTTACTGAAATTGAAGCGGTTGATTAAAGGCAGTAATATAGATTATTGGAGGAAATGAATGAGAAAAATGAAATCAACGAGAATAGTTATGATATTTACGATTATAAGTACGGTAATAACTCTGGTTAGTGTAGGTTTTACTTTGTTAATGCGACGGCCAGAAGCAAGTTCCATAGGGATTATAGGTGGCGCAGACGGACCAACGGCTGTTTATGTAACAAGTCGCCTATCGCCACACGTCTTTACAGGTATAGCTGGATTAATTTCAATAGTAGGGATGATATATCTGTTTTTTAATAAAAAATAAAAAATGATTAAGGAGCAAGATGATGTCTAAAAAGGTTAGGGTAAGACCAAGTAAGGGGTCTTCAGTTAGTGGAATAATAGGTAGTGGGGGGGACAGATGAAAAAGAGGATAATACTAATATTTATTATAATCATTTCAATTTTAACTTATGGTATATACTGGGCTTTCTTTGATATGGGAAGATTACCAGCAGGTGAGTTAATCTCTCAAGTACAATCACCTAATGGAACGTATACAGTTAAGGCTTATTTGACCAATGGTGGAGCTACTACTTCATACGCCATAAGAGGAGAATTAAACTTTAATAAGAGTAGAAAGAAACCAAAAAATATTTACTGGAATTACCGTCAAGAGAAGGCTAATATTGAATGGGTTAACGATGATAAAGTCATAATTAATGGACATGAATTACAAGTACCTGGTGAAAGATTTGATTTTAGAAGAGAATAATAATGTGAGGGGGATTAATAATGCTATGTAATAGAGGATTGAAAGACTTGTGTAAATGCTAGCAATCCACTATTCCAGCACTATCCACCCTATAACATAGTGCTTCCAATATCCCATGGCCTAAGATAGGAGCTATCTTAAGCTACGAGACATCAGGAACACGTGAAACGTTAGTCTACATTAATATTAAAATTTAAAAGTATTGTAAAATCTTGATTGGGGGAATTTAAAATGAAAAAGTTAGAAAAAGGAGACTATATAGGGATATTTTCTCCATCATCACCTATAACATATACAGTCCCAAAAAGATTTAAAAGGGCAAAAGATTTTTTCAAGACCAAAGGGTTTAATATAATTGAAGGTGCATTAACAGGAAAGAGTGATTACTACAGGTCAGGGACTATAAAAGAGAGAGCGGAGGAACTAAATTCTTTAGTTAGGAACCCTAAAGTGAAGTGTATCATGTCTACGATTGGAGGGATGAATTCTAATTCCATTCTTCCTTATATCGACTATGAAGCCTTTAAGAGGAATCCTAAGATAATTATAGGCTACTCGGATGTTACAGCTATTTTACTTGCAATATACGCAAAGACAGGGATAACCACATTTTATGGACCAGCACTAGTTGCATCTTTTGGTGAATTTCCTCCATTTGTAGATAATACATATAGTTATTTTAGGGAAATGTTAATGGATGATACTCCTATGCCCTATGAATTTCCGATGCCTGAATTTTGGACAGATGAATATATAGACTGGACTGAGCAGGACACGCAAAAGGAGAGGAAGAAAAACCAGTGGATGACTGTCTATAATGGCATAGTAACTGGAAGATTAATAGGAGGTAATTTAAACACAATGGAGGGTATATGGGGGAGTGAGTATATGCCTGAAATAAAGAACGGTGATATACTATTTATTGAAGATTCATTAAAAGATATAGCAACGATTGAAAGAAGCTTCTCTCTACTAAAATTGAATGGTGTCTTTGATAAGATTTCAGGTATTATTCTTGGGAAACATGAACTCTTCGATGATATGGGAACGGGTAGGAAGCCTTATGAGATTTTATTGGAAGTTTTAGGGGAAAGGGAAATTCCCTTTATCGCAGATTTTGACTGTTGCCATACACATCCAATGTTAACATTACCAATAGGGGCTGAGATTAAACTAGACGTTACCAATAAAAAGATAAGTATAATTAAAGATGTTTTTAGATAGCATTTAAAGTATCACATAAGAAACGTCGACTAACATAATACTCCGGATATTGGATTAATTAAGTCTAATTGTTGATGGCTGAAAACAATGTTCCGGAAACATGAAATTAGTTCAGATAAAGTCCACGAATACTATAAGAACTTAAATAAAAGATTGGGTGAAAATAACTATCTAGAACTGGATGAGGATGAGATAAAGTATTTAGAATTAATCTTTAAATTTTATAACAATACAAAAGATGAGTTAAGTGAATTAAAGCTTTTAGGTTATACCAAAAGATATATTTGGGGATGTAGAATTTAATAATGGTTATTTACACATGATGAGGTTAGGGGCGATTAATATGAAACATAAGTTAAGTGATGAAAATAAAACAACGAAAACGGATAAACGAGAATGG
>CAYUEJ010000219.1:0-3531 GCA_964442565.1 uncultured Candidatus Epulonipiscium sp. | reverse complement strand
ATAGGGCCAGTCCCTCCACCACTCTTGATAATTTATTAAATTTTATGATTAATGACGATTATATTCTACTTACAATCTAATGTCAAGTGAATTTATTTTAATCTTCCCTTGCATTTTACATACAATACAATGTAATATATCTACAACTGGAGGTTTTAAGATGAATATAGACAAACTTGAAGTTTTAAGGTACCTAGGTCACACCAATCAGAATATTGACAGTAACACTGAGCAACTTATAAATGACTGCCTAGTAGAAATCCAAAACCTAATGGCTTGTAAATTTACTTATGAGACATTTAATATGGATAAAAAGGATAATTCTATTAGTCTAATTGATACCGTATTAGTTATGGAGAGCCAAGATATTGCCAACCATCTGGCTAAATCAGATAAGTGCGTTTTGATGGCAGCAACATTAGGCCTTGATGTAGATATGAAGATTGCATATTATTCCAAAACTGATGTAACTAGGAGCTTAGTCTTGGATGCATGCGCCTCCGCAGCAATCGAAGCCTTATGTGATGAGGTTGAAGAGAAGGTGCGCAAAGAAGCCTGCGATCACGGATATAATATTACAAGTAGGTTTAGCGCTGGTTACGGCGACTTACCAATCACGCTCCAAAAGCCTATTACACAGGTTCTTAAAACATATCCTAAGATGGGACTTACGGTTAGTGAAAGCTATATAATGTTACCACGAAAATCTGTGACTGCCATCATAGGATGGCAAAAAGAAGAAGTAACTGCTAAGATTATAAAATGCAGACTATGTAACAAACAAAATTGTTCATTTAGAAGGGCGGAATACAATGGCTAAAATCTTGAATTTTGATGACTTTATTATATTTGACGGAGCTATGGGCACAATGCTACAGGCTTATGGAATGAAAGCTGGAGACTTACCAGAAACCTACAACATCCTAGAAGCTGATGTTATAGAAAAAATCCACACAGAATATATAAAGGCTGGTGCTATGGTCATTACAACCAACACCTTTGGTGCTAACCGTTTTAAGTTTACTGGTACCGAATTTAAACTAGAAGACATAATAACAAAGGGCGTCCAAATAGCTAAAAAGGCTGCTGGTGATAATTTTGTTGCCCTAAACGTAGGTCCACTTGGTCAGCTTATGGAGCCTTATGGGAATCTAAGCTTTGATGATGCCTATGAAGCCTTTAAAGAGCAAATTATCATAGGTAAAGAAGCCGGGGCAGACCTAATCCTTATAGAAACCATGTCTGATACATATGAGGCTAAGGCAGCCATACTAGCAGCTAAAGAAAACTGCGACCTTCCTGTAATATGTACTATGACCTTTCAGGAAAACGGAAGAACCTTAACAGGAACTGATCCCCTAACTATGGTTAATATCATCCAAAATCTTGGTGTTTCGGCCCTTGGGGTTAACTGCTCTTTAGGCCCCGAAGAAATGATGCCCTTAGTTCCAAAAATCCTTGAATACGCTAAAATACCAGTTATAATACAAGCTAATGCAGGATTACCAAAACTAGTTAACAACGAAACCTTTTTTGATGTTAAACCTACAGAATTTTCAACATTTGTGAAGGCAATGGCAGATCAAGGTGCTACGATTTTTGGCGGCTGTTGTGGTACAACCCCCGAGCATATATCCATGCTTAAAGAGTCACTACAAGATCTCTGCCCCCTTAAACCTAAAGGTAAGGCAATATCTGCTACAAGCTCTTCAACCAAGACAGAAGTCCTAGGCCATGAGGTTAAAGTAATAGGCGAGCGCATTAATCCAACCGGCAAAAAACTACTTAAATCAGCCTTAGTAAAAGGGGATATGGACTATCTTTTAAAAGAAGCAATCAATCAAAAAGAGACAGGTGCCCACATACTTGATGTAAACGTAGGACTACCGGAAATAGATGAAGAAGAGCTCATGGTACAAGCCATTAAGGAAATCCAGGGGATTGTTAACCTTCCCTTGCAGATAGATAGTGTAGTCCCTGAGGTAATTAAGGCTGGTGCTAGGATTTATAATGGCCGACCTATTATTAACTCCGTTAACGGCGAGGATGCTATTATGGATGCAATCTTCCCCATCGCCAAGAAGTACGGATGCCTTATAATTGGGTTAACACTAGATGAAAATGGGATTCCTAATACCGCAGGGGAAAGACTAGCTATAGCAGAGCATATAGTCGAAAAAGCTAAAACTTACGGAATTCCTAAGGAAGATATTATAATAGATTGTCTTGTACTTACCGCATCTGCCCAGCAAAAAGAGGTTAAAGAAACTATTGATGCCGTAAGACTAGTTAAAGAGAAACTTGGAGTACCTACCACCCTTGGTGTTAGTAACATATCATTTGGTTTACCTTCCAGAGGGATCTTAAACCGAACATTCTTAGCAACTGCTTTAGGGGCAGGACTTGACACCCCAATTTTAAATCCTCTAGAAGAAGATATGATGAGTACTGTAGCTGCATTTAACCTGCTTTGGAATTATGATAAGGATAGTAAAGCTTATATAAAATCTTATTCAAACATCAGTCCTTCGCCATCACAGGTAGACCAGGCGCAAAAACAAACTAACAAAGATTTAAAGACTATTGTTATAAATGGACTCAAAGAAGAAAGTGCTACTCTTGTAAAAGACCTATTACAAACCATGAGCGGACTTGAAATAGTAGATAATCATCTTATCCCCGCCCTAGATATCGTAGGAGAAAAATATGAGGTGGGCGAGATATTCTTACCACAACTTATTCAATCTGCTGAAGCCGTTAAGAAGGCTTTTGAAGTCATCAAAGAACATATGATTAACACTAATTCCAATGAAACCCCTATAGAAAAAGGGAAAATAGCATTAGCAACAGTAAAAGGAGACATCCACGACATTGGCAAAAACATCGTAAAGGTGCTCCTTGAGAATTATGGATATGAAGTTTATGATTTAGGAAAGGATGTTCCTATAGAAAAAGTTGTTGAGACAGTACAAAAAGAAAACATAACCTTAGTAGGTCTAAGCGCTTTGATGACAACTACAGTTAAAAATATGGAACTTACAATCGAAGCTTTAAGAAAGCACTGTCCTAACTGCAAGGTTATGGTCGGCGGCGCTGTTCTTACTGAAAGCTACGCAAGTATGATAGGGGCAGATTTTTATGCTAAAGATGCTAGAGATTCTGTTGGTATAGCTAACGATGTTTTAATCAAATAGGGATAATTTAGGAGGAAGAATAATGCACACAAAACAAGATCTTTTAAATGAACTTAGAAATTTAGATATAGACCCTACAGGGACACTTTTAGTGCATGCTTCTTTAAAAAGCATGGGAGATATAGACGGCGGAGCCGATACCGTTCTAGATGCCTTGTCTGAGCACATGAATGACGGATTACTAGTATTGCCAACACATAGCTGGGAGAATATTAATGCAGATAACCCTATGTTTTATGTTGAAGATACACCTGTTTGTATAGGGATCCTTCCAGAACTTTTCCGCAAAAGGGAAGGTGTAGTACGTTCACTTCATCCAACCCATTCAGTTGGTGCC
>CAYUEJ010000218.1:1258-3548 GCA_964442565.1 uncultured Candidatus Epulonipiscium sp. | reverse complement strand
CCCCCCTCACAACAGAGGTAATTTGTATTGCATTTTTATTCTTATGAACACCTGGTTTACCATAGAATTTCAAAAAGTTCCCTACTTGTATTTGCATATCTGAACTGACAGATGAATCTAAGGTTATTATATCATTCTTTTGTAATTCTATAAATTCTTTAACTGTTATTTGTGTTCTACCTAAAACTGCGCTAACAGGTATTCTGGAAATCTCTAATTTCTTCTCAATGTGATGACGGTATTGTTTTTCACTTTGTTTCTTCTCATGGGAAAACCAATATTTAGTATTTAGTTTATCCATGATTGGTTCTATTACCATATGTGGAATACACACATTCATCATCGCTTCAACATTCCCTATCTTCACATTAAATGTAATAAGAGCAATAATCTCATTTGGTGAAATGATTTGGGCAACTTGAGAGTTTGTTTCAATTTTTTCTAATTTTGGTTCTAGTGAAATAACATTTTCCCATGGTTCTGGCATAAGATTTACAAATTGGTGTATTACCCTTTCAAGTAAGATCTTTTCAATTTCGGTATACTCCCTAATTTTACTTAGGGACTGTCCTCTTCCGCCTAATATACGGTCAATAATTACATATCCCATATTGGGGGAAAACTCTAGTATAATAGAGCCATTTAGTGGCAAAAAATCTATAATAGATAAAACCACAGGGTTAGTTAATGAGTTTGTAAACTCAGAATAAGTAACCGCTTCCGCATTAATAACTTCAACTTGTGTAAGTGTACGTAGATATCCTGATAAGAAGGTAGAAATGGATCTACCGTAGTTATCAAATATAATTTCTAATGTTCTAAGTTGTTCCTTGGAAAACTTAGATGGCCTTGCAAAATTATATTCTTTTACTTGTTTATTTTTACTATCGGAATCCATCTCCGCTACATCTACTTCACCTGAGCTAAGTGCGTTTAAGAGTTCGTCAATTTCATTTTGTGACAATATATCAGCCATAAACACCACATCCTTTTATCTCAGATATAATTTTATTGTACAAAGAATTCTCCAAAATACATATCAACTATTGATTGGGTGGCAAGGACTGTAGATAAGCGAGACACTATTATCTCTGCAAGCTTTTCCTGACCATCTTTCGCAGACAAGCTTTCATAAGACTGGTCCCTAATAGATTGAATGATTTCATTCCTAATAATCATTTCTTTTTCCACAAAATCTTTAGAGAGGTCCTTAAAATCTTTGCCTTTTTTATCAATTCCAAATCCTACAGTAACCTTAATGACATGTTTTCTTTGGGCATCTTCATCTGAAATAAGATTAGTAGTGATATCACTAGCTATTGGGAAAACCACAATATCTTTAGGGTGATGCATAATTTCTCCTACTTGCCCTACTGGTTCCTTATCAGTTACAGTTTTTACAATAAAAAACCCTCCTGCCATCATCCCAGCAAATAATATCACAAATGCTGTAATAACAAAAACTTTAAATTTACTATCCATATTATTTCCCCTTTATCTTATCTATTGGGCTCATTTATTATTTTGATTTCTACCCTTCTATTAGTAGCCCTTCCTTCTGCAGTATCATTAGGTTCTATAGGTACATATTCTCCAAAACCTTCTGTAGAAATTTGCTTTGGATTAAAATCTAATTCCTCTATAAAAAATTTAGCTACTGCTATTGCCCTCGCTGCGGAAAGTTCCCAGTTACTTGGAAACTGCACTGTGTTAATTGGTGCATTGTCTGTATGTCCCTCAAATGCAAGTTTTACATTAGCGTCTTCTAAATATTCTTCTAAGAGAACACCTATCTTCCTAAGGACATCTATAGATTCTGGTTTCAGCCTCGCTTTACCCAAATCAAATAACAGTATATCATCAAATCTTATGGTAATATAGTCACCATTGTTAACAGTTTCAACTTTATCAGCCATATTATTCTGTTCTAAGTACTCTTGAATCTCTTCTTCCATACCATGAAGCCTTTTTGCTTTTTCCCTTTCTTCTTGGCCATCTAAAACTGCGTTTTCAATACCTGGTAACTGGGTCATACCATCGCCTATTAATATCCCTCCACCTTCAATCATCTCCCCTTTGAATACACCTGCGCCTCCGCTAAAGGCACTTGCAAATGCCTTGTATTTCTCCATATCAACACTTGACATTGAAAAGAGTAGTATGAAAAATGTTAGTAACAGCGTCATCATATCGGCAAATGTTGCCATCCATGCTGGTGAGCCTGCTGCTGGTGCCTCTTCCTTTCTTACACGCATTACTCATCACCTTCTTGATTACCTATTTCATCTGA
>CAYUEJ010000218.1:0-1243 GCA_964442565.1 uncultured Candidatus Epulonipiscium sp. | reverse complement strand
CCTTTACGAAGTGTTGGTGATAGGAAAGCTTTTAGCTTTTCTTCAATGATTCTAGGGTTTTCACCTGCTTGAATAGATAATAATCCTTCAATTGTCACCTCTTTAAGCAGAACCTCATCACCACTTCTTGATTTTAGCTTTGCTGCTATAGGGTCTGCAATAAAGTTTGCTAGTACTGATCCGTATAGGGTTGTAACTAATGCAACTGACATACTAGGACCAAGTGTTGATGGGTCATCAAGGTTATCAAGCATGGTAATAAGCCCTATAAGTGTCCCTATCATACCCCAAGCAGGACCCAAGCTTGCAACAGTTGACCAGAAGTTTTGATGGTCGCTGTGCCTTCCTTCTACAAACGCTAGTTCTGTTTCCAAAATATTCCTTACTAGTTCAGGATCTGTTCCGTCTACGATTAAAAGAATTCCTTTTTTTAGAAACTCATCGTCCATGGTCTGGGCCATTTCCTCTAATGCTAGTAGTCCTTCTTTCCTTGCAACGAAAGCTAGGTCAATAATTTGTTTAATAACTACTCCTGGATTTAAATGCTGAACCTCAAAAGCTAGTTTAGCTGTTTTAAGCGAACTTATAATTTTATGTAATGGGGAAGCTATTAAAAGGGCTGCAAAGGCACCTCCAAATGTAATCATAATTGAAGGAAGGTCAATAAATAACATTACCCCCTCTAATCCTCCACCTAGGAAAATAGATACAAACATAAATACTATACCAGCTACTATTCCTATAATTGCAGTAATATCCACTACTTCACCTCACTTTGCCTTATATTATTGATAAAATTCTTTGTTTATATTTAATTATTTTATCAACCATTTCCTCTTTTGTCTCGCTAACAACAAACTTCCTGCCTGTTGTCATTGTAACTACTGTGTCTGGCGATGCCTCAATCATTTCGATTAGGTCCGCATTAATATATATTGTTTCTTTATTAAACCTTGTCACTTCAACCATGTGTTTGCTCCTATTATATTTATAATAATGACTGAAAATATTGATTGCAATAGTTGTAGTTTTTAAAGTTAGGGAGGAGATGACCTCCCTAACTTAGTTATTTATACTTAGTTCTTAACGCTTTAGGTTAACTAGTTCATGAAGCATTTCATCAGAGGTACTAATAATCTTTGAGTTTGCCTGGAATCCTCTTTGAGTTGTAATCATTTCAGTAAACTCCTGGGATAGGTCTACGTTAGACATTTCTAAAACCCCTGCCTGGAATATTCCTGCT
>CAYUEJ010000217.1:0-3554 GCA_964442565.1 uncultured Candidatus Epulonipiscium sp. | reverse complement strand
AAACAATAAGCTGTTCCCATGCATAACTTTGATCAGCTTTTTGTCTTAGTATATTCCTAACTTTAATCCCATACCATGTAGCCAATAATTATTATACAAATTAGTATAGGTTTGAAGCGTTTCCTCTGTTGTAGATACAGCTTCATCTAAATCGTCACTAATTAGTGGCAAAAGCGTCTCTGCAAACCTAGTAATGTTCCAGCCGCCAATATTAGGTTGATTTCCATAAGCATATCTAGCATTTCTATCAATAGAGCTAAATACCGTATTAGGATTATAGCTATCCATGAAGGCGCATGGCCCATAATCTATTGTTTCTCCGCAAATAAGCATATTATCAGTATTCATTACACCATGAATAAATCCAACTAGTTGCCATTTTGCAATCAGCCGGGCCTGAAGGCTTATTACTTCTTTTAAGAGTGATAAATAGTGATTTTCCTCTGCTCTAATATGTGGAAAATGCCTATCGGTAGTGTAATCTGCAAGAGCCCTAACATGCTCTACATCAGTAAAGTTAGCTGCATATTGAAATGTCCCAACCCTTATATGACTTGAAGCCACCCTAGTTAGAATTGCCCCTTCAAGCCTACTTTCCCTAAACACAGGCTCACTAGTTGATACAACAGCCAGGCTCCTGCTTGTGGGTATTTTAAGATGATGCATAGCCTCACTTATAATATACTCACGCAGCATAGGACCAAGGGGTGCTAAACCATCACCACCCCTTGAATAGGATGTTATCCCCGAGCCCTTGAGCTGCACATCAAATCTCTTACCATCTATTGTAATATGCTCACCTACTAGCATAGCCCTACCATCACCCAGCATAGTAAAATGTCCAAATTGATGCCCGGCATAGGCCTGGGCTATCTGTATTCCCCCTGGTATAGGCTGATTCCCCACTAACATATCAATACTTTCTTCACTTTTTAGTTCATTGGTATCTAATCCTAATGAATTACATAATTCCTCGTTAAGTATTATAAGTCCTGGTGTTGCAATATCATTTAGCTTAACTTTAGAAAAAAACTTCCTGGGAAGCTTGGAATAACTATTATCTATCTTCCATCCTAACTCTTCATACTTCATATTATGGGTTCTCCCTTTAGCAAGATTATTATAAATTTACACTATAATAATATATCTTACCCCATTATACAATAATTATAAATAAGATTTAAGTTTAAATTGCTCCTAGAATAAAATAGATTAGAAATAGTAGTGAAAGTCCGTATACTGTTTTTGAAACCTCAGCTTTTTTGCCGGTTATAACTTTAAGTAGTGCGTAAGATATAAATCCGAAGGCTATCCCATTTGCAATATTAAATGAGAGTGGCATAATAATTAGCATTAGATATACTGGAAATCCCTCTGTAAAATCGGCAAAATCTATGTTTTTTATATTATTACTAACCATTAGGCAGCCAACTATAATAAGTATAGGAGCAACTGCACTCATTGGAATAAGCTTAAATAGGGGCATTAAAAACAGTGCTGGTATAAATAATAATCCTGCTACTAAAGAAGTTAATCCTGTCTTACCTCCTGCAGCAACCCCTGTTGCACTCTCTGCCGCACTAGACATAGAGCAACAGCCTAGGGCAGGTGCTATAACTGTAACTATGGCATTAGATAAAAATGACTTTGGAAACTTACCATCATCTGGTAGTATACTAAGCTGAGCCCCCATGTTTTGAAATATAACTAGCATACATAATGAAAAAACTGCTATCCAAAAGTTAGCTGTGAAAATTCTACTAAAATCAAATGCAAACGTAACCTGGCCAAAACTAGAGAGTGAAAGCATCCCTCCTGCTAAAGAACCTGTATCTACAATTCCAAGCAGATAACCAATAAAGGTTCCTGAAATAATTCCAATTAAAAAACTTCCTTGTATGTTTCTTAAAAACAAAACTAGGATAATTAAGAGCGTAATAAGCGTTGTTAAGGCAACTGGGCTACTTAGATCACCTAAAGTAACAAAGGTACTCTCTGATGCTACAACTATACCCCCATTTTGTAATCCCAAAAATGCGATGAAGAAACCTATCCCTGCACTCATCCCACTAATGAGTGACTTAGGAATAGCGGAAACAAGTGAAGTTGCAAGCCTTGTTGCCGATGTTAATATAAAAATTAACCCTGTAAATAAAACAACTGTTAAGCCTTGTTGCCATGTAAGCCCAAAAGAACCCACTAGTGTAAAGACAAAAAATGTATTATCCCCCATTCCTGGAACAAGAATTAAAGGTGAATTAGCTAAAAACGACATTAGAAGGCATCCTATAAGTGAACATATAATCGTTGAAATTGCAACCGCTTCATAAGGCATTCCCGTGCTACTTAAAAGAGCAGCATTGACTGCAATAATATATGATATTGAAACAAAACTAGTTACTCCTGCGAGGACCTCAGTTTTTACACTACTTTTTTCATTTGAGACACCATATAATTTTTCTATTATATTAGACATATATAACTCCTTTATATTAATATATTTAACAAGTTTAGTGATATTTATGATATAATTAACAAATACTAACATTATATTGTTTGTAATTCTAGCTGAAAGGGGCATATTATGCTTGATAGTATTTCTAATTTTTATATTTTTTCTGACTTAAATAGTGACGAGCTTAAATCTATAGAGCCACTATTTAAAATCAGGAACTTTAAAAAAGGTCAAATTATTATGTTCGAAAATGATATTTCCAACTATGTATATTTCTTAAAATCTGGGTCTGCCAAAATCTTTAGAATGCATATGGATAAAGAAGTCATTGTAGGCATTGCCACAGAAGGCCACATTCTAGGTGAAACAGAAGTCCTCTCTAGTGAAAAGAATAATATTGGTTCTATAGAAACACTAGAGGACTCATCTACTTACTCAATTGCTAAAGATGATTTTTTTGAAATTATAAAAGAGTATCCTTCTATTTTGTTTAAATGCTATGAAATACTGGCTGATCGCCTAAGAATACTTAATCGCACTATACGTTATCTAAGTTTCTATAATGTAAGAACAAAGGTAGCTAATGTACTACTGGATCTTTGTTATAATTTTAGCAGCTTAAAAGATGGTTGCTATATTGTTCACAAGGAGATAAACCAATCTCTTATTGCTAGTATGGCAGGAGTTACTAGGGAGTCAGTATCCAAAACCTTAAGTGACTTTAGGAGGGAAAAACTAATAAAAATCACCTCTAGCAATCTAATTATTACAGATTATAAAAAGCTAGAAATCATAAGCGAACAGGATGCCGATGAGGCTAGCCTTAGGAAATGGTCAAACTAAGTAGATTTATGCTTTACATAATGATACCTTTTAATCTTATTTTATTCAATGAGATTTTTTACTAGCAGAGTGTGAACTATATCACACCTTCGTATTAATATGCCTTATTGCATATTCGCTATACATCTATTATGATTTATATATACAAGATTATATATTATTTTCTACATTATGGAGGGATAAACAATGAGTATTCATATCGAAGCAAAAATGGGAGAAATAGCAGACAGGATTTTATTACCTGGAGATCCCCTAA
>CAYUEJ010000216.1:0-3591 GCA_964442565.1 uncultured Candidatus Epulonipiscium sp. | reverse complement strand
CATAGCATAGAATACTGTTGTTCCCATAATAATTGGATAATCCCTGTTTGTAATGGAAGATACAAAGTACATGCCAAGACCAGGTATTCCAAATAACTTCTCTATTACGAAACTTCCTACTACCAGGTTTGTAGTAATAGTACCTAATACTGAGATTATTGGTAAAATAGCATTTCTAATTGCATGTTTTACAATTACAGTACCTCTTGCGAGCCCCTTAGATGTGGCTGTCTTAATATAATCCTGATTAAGAACCTCTAACATACTAGACCTCATTAACCTTGCTGTGAAGGCTAGTGGTGACATAGCTAGTGCAATAGTAGGTAATATTGTATGTTTAAAACTTGTCCAGCCTGCAACGGGTATTAAACCACCACTTTTTGCAGCTATATATTGAATAAGAACCGTCCCCAGCACAAAACTTGGGACTGAAATCCCCAGGATAGCCACCACCATACTTAGATAATCGGGCCACTTATTCTGATTCAGGGATGCTATTACCCCCAAAACTGGTCCAAAACATAAGGCTACTATTAGAGCTTGAAGCCCTAGATATGCTGATACTGGAAAACCACTACCTATCATTTGGTTAACTGTTTGAGTCCTACTTTTCATAGATTCCCCAAAATCACCACGAGCCATCTTACTTAAGTAAATTATATATTGTTCATGATATGGTTTATTAAGACCATATTTTTCTTTTAGATTTTCGTATACTGCTGGTGGCATTTTACTTTCACTTCTTATAGGATCTCCTGGCACAGCATTCATTAGTATAAATGTAATAGTTATAATTGCCCACAGGGTAACAACTGACATTCCTAAACGCTTTAATATATATTTAAACATTGTCCTCCTCCTTCTATATTTTATGTATTTCTATAATGCAACATAAAGAAAATCGGCGCGTCATCAGCGCGTCGATTTTCTTTATCTCTACCCTAAATTTTGTTTGTAAATTTATGCTTATTTATCAAGGTCTGCATAAATAAATGATGGGTCACGGTTAACAATTTTGTATACTCCTGTTAAGTGTGCCTTTTGTGTATATGGTTTTGTATAGAAATAAATTGGCATTACAGCTAATTCATCCATGAATAATGCTTCTGCTTGACGCATTGCATCAAATCTTACATTTTGATCTGCTGTAGCTTTTGCAGTGTTTACTAATTTGTCATACTCTGGATTGCTGTATCCTGAGTCATTGTATGGACCATCTGTTACGAATAAGTCTACAAATGTCATTGGATCTACATAGTCGCCAACCCAACCAGCACGTGAGATTTCAAAGTCTCCTGCTTTTTCACGGTCTAGTTTAACTTGGAACTCAACGTTTTCAAGCTGAACTTCAATATCTAGATTGTTTCTCCACATCTCTTGGATAACCTGAGCCACTTTTTTGTGTGCTTCAAGTGTGTTGTAAAGAATAGTTGGTTTAATATCTGCCGTAGTCATACCTTCTTCTGCAAGACCTTCTGCTAATAACGCTTTAGCTGCTTCAACATCTTCTGTAAAGTAAGCCCCTTGCTTCTCTTGGAAGTCATCACCATTCTCATCTGGAATACCTGGAGGTACAATACCGTAAGCTGGTGTTTGCCCACCTTGAGCTACTTTATCTGTAATTGTCTGACGATCAATTGCCATAGAAAGAGCTTTTCTTACTTTAGGATTGTTAAATGGTTTTACTTCTGTATTAAAGTTATAGTAGTAAACTGCTAAGTCATCACCAATAACAAGTTCTGGATCATTTTTAGCTTGTAAGTCTGCTACTACTGTTTGTGGTAATGGATATAAGAAGTCAAACTCATTAGCTTGGTATTTTTGCCATGCTGTATTCTCATCTTCAAGAATTGCAAAGTCAATACCGTCTAACTTAACTTCTGCTGCATTATAGTAATTCTCATTCTTCATAACTACAACGTTAGCCTTATGGTTCCACTCTGTTAACTTAAATGCACCGTTAGATACATACGTCTCTGGACTATTTGCCCACTCTGCATTTGCTTCTACAACTGCCTTGCTAACTGGGAAGAATGTATAGAAAGCAGTTAATTCTATGAAATATGGTGCCGGCTCTTCTAGAACTACTTCAAGTGTTAAGTCATCTAGAGCCTTTACCCCTACATCATCAACTGATGCATTGCCCGTATTATATGCTTCACCATTCTTTAGGTAGTACATTTGGTATGCATATGTGGATCCTAAATCTACATCAAGTACCCTCTTCCATGAGAACTCAAAGTCGTGGGCTGTTACTGGTTCACCATTTGACCACTTAATATCATCACGAAGGTTAAATGTGTATGTTACACCATCATCAGCTAATGTAAAATCTTTGGCCATACCACCAACTAGCTCACCATCTTTATCCTTCTTCATAAGACCTTCAAAGGCATGGTCAATAATCCATGACTCGTGTGTACCCTGTGCAAGTGCTGGGTCTAATGAACCTGGCTCGCTATTGTTGTTAGTGCGTAGGATCTTAGCACCTGTGCTAGCCCCTCCACCATCATCTGAACTTTCTACATCTGTAGTTGTACCGTCAGTACTTGGTGTTGTTGGTGCTTCAGAACCGCCGCCAGCAAAACATGCTGTTGTAAGCATTGCTACTGATAGAGCTAAACCAACTACAGAGCTTAATTTCTTCTTCATTGTATTTCCCCCTCTTGTTTTCGACAACAATTACTGGTAATTAATCAATATATGTTGTCTGAATATGTCTAAAAATTATTTATCAGAAGTATACCACTAATAAATTTATAATTCAAGTGGTATTTTTTATGTTGCAACTAATACAATATTAGAAATAATCGCTAATTAATGCTCCCTATTTTCTACTTGCTTTTTATCGATTATCATCATATCCTTATTGTATAAAAGATAATAGGAGGTATAGCATGGAAATCGAACGCAAATTTTTAGTTGGCTCTTTACCTACACTTGGGGACTTTAAAGGCAAGTTAGTAAAACAAGGGTATATCTCAACTGATCCTGTTATTAGGGTTCGCAAAATGGATGATTTATATACATTAACTGTGAAATCTAAGGGACATCTTGTAAGAAGGGAATTTGAACTAGATCTTACACCTGAGCAATATGATGATTTATGGCAGAAGGTTAATAATGTACATGTTTCAAAAACTAGATACTTTATTCCTTTAGATTCTAAACATGTTGCTGAGTTAGATATTTACTATGAAGAACTAGATGGGCTTGTAACTGTGGAGGTTGAATTTGACTCTACAAGGGAGGCCGAGAAGTTTATTGCACCAGAATGGTTTGGTAAGGACGTTACACATGATAGTCGATATAAAAATAATCACCTGGCGGTTTATGGTATGCCACGATGAGTTTTGAGGTCAGGTGTCCTAAATCTGCACTGGCAACCTGGCGGTTGCAAGGTGCTGATTTAGGACACCTGACCTCTTCGTATTGTGGCAGACCGACCATAACGATCCTACTGCGGGGCAAGGTGCTAATTTAGGACACCTGACCTCGAATTTAGAATGCAAAAAACGGCTAGCAAATAATTTGCTAACCGTTTTTTTACTGGGTAGGGAGGATTCGAACCTACGCATACAGGAGTCAAAG
>CAYUEJ010000215.1:0-3612 GCA_964442565.1 uncultured Candidatus Epulonipiscium sp. | reverse complement strand
CACAAGTATAGCCTATAGATTCTAAGGATAAACCAGCTTTAGTAGTTACTTCTATAAATTCATCTACACTGTCTTTTTCTACAATTGCAAGAAGTCCTCCTGATGTTTGTGCATCACATAAGATATACTTTTGTTCATCTGTCATTTCTTCAATTGTATGTCCATAACTTGCAAAGTTATTCAGTGTACCACCTGAGATACAGTCCATTGCAAGGTATTTTTTAGTATTAGGTAACAGTGGCACCTTATCAAAATCAATCACAGCTGATATACCACTACTATCACAAACTTCTCCTAAATGCCCAAGTAAACCAAACCCTGTAATATCTGTAAGGGCAGCTACTCCTTTAATTTTAGATATTTCTGACCCTATTTTATTTAAAGTTGTCATTGCCTCAATAGCAGGTTCAATATGTCCTGGCTCTATTTTCTTTCTTTTTTGTGCCGTTGTTAAAATACCTATTCCTAGTGGCTTTGTCAGGAATATTTCACAGTCTTTTTTAGCCTTATTATTTTGTTTAAGCTGATCATTGTGTACAATTCCCGTTACAGCTAAACCAAAGATTGGCTCCGGTGAGTCTATTGAATGTCCACCCGCAAGTGGTATTCCTGCCTCATCACAAACTGACCTGCCACCCTCAACTACCTTCCTTGCTATTTCTGGTGGAAGGACATTAACAGGCCATCCTAGTATAGATATTGCCATAAGTGGCTTGCCACCCATAGCATAAATATCGCTTATAGAGTTAGTTGCAGCTATCCTACCAAATGTGTAAGGATCGTCTACAATTGGCATAAAAAAGTCTGTTGTACTTAATATAGATGTACCATTACCTATATCAAAGGCTGCCGCATCATCTTTGGTATTATAACCAACTATTAAATCTGGGTAATCCACCTTAGGCACTGTAGTTTCTAAAATTGTTTCTAATACTGATGGTGCTATTTTGCACCCGCAACCCGCACCGTGACTATACTCTGTTAATTTAACATCTTTCATTATACTCTCTCCTTTATACTTTTCTTAATTGTAACATGGGAAAACACCACCTACTAATTTTTTTAAAAGGTGGTGTCTTATTTTATTATTTAGTTAAGTTATGCTTTGCAACAAATCCCCCTAATACTTCCTCTAAGTTTGGACTTCCTACTTCGTCTAACTTATAGTGTACACGTGTATAGGGCTTATTAATAGTAATAATTCTACTAAGGTCCATAGGTGTTCCTATAATAACAACATCACATTCTGTTTTATTAATTGTTTCTTCCAAATCCTTGAGTTGCTGCTCACCATACCCCATTGCTGGCAGTAAGTTTTCGATATGTGGGTAAATTTCAAATGTATCTTTTAATTTACCTACTGCATATTGACGTGGGTCAACTAGCTCTTTAGCCCCAAACCTTTGGGCTGCTATTGTTCCAGCTCCAAGTTTCATTCCACCATGTGTTAAGGTAGGGCCATCTTCAACAACTAAAACCTTTTTACCTTTAATAAGCTCTGGGTCGTCTATAGTTATTGTAGACTCTGCCTTCATAATCTCCACATTAGGGTGGACCTTTTTAATATTATCTTCTACAAGCTTAATAGCCTCGCTACTAGCACTATCAATCTTATTAATTAAAGCAATATCTGACATTCTAAGGCTTACCTCACCTGGGTAGAAGTTAAGCTCGTCCCCTGGCCTATGTGGATCTAATATTGAAATTGCAAGGTCTGACTCATAAAATGAAAAGTCGTTATTTCCGCCATCCCAAATAATAACATCACAGCCATCAGGGTCATTTTCGGCTTCTCTTAAAATTGCTTCATAATCTACACCTGAGTATATAATGTTACCACGTTGTACGTGTGGCTCATATTCTTCCATTTCTTCAATTGTACATTTATGTTTTTTAAGATCTTCAACAGTAGCAAATCTTTGTACCCTTTGGGCTACTAAATCTCCATAAGGCATAGGATGTCTAATAGCTACTACTTTAAGGCCTTTTTCCATTAACAACTCAATAATTTTACATGAAGTTTGGCTCTTACCACAGCCTGTCCTTACAGCACAAACTGATATAACTGGCTTTGTACTTTTAATCATCGTATTTTTGGAACCCATTAGTTTAAAATCAGCACCTGCTGCATTAACGATAGCACTAATTGCCATAACATCTTCATATTTAACATCACTGTATGCAAATACACATTCATCAGCTTTAAATTCTTCAATTAAATCTTGTAACCTATCTTGTGGAAATATAGGGATCCCCTCAGGATATAGGTCCCCAGCTAACTCAGTCGGATATCTTCTATCATCTATATCTGGTATCTGCGCAGCTGTAAAAGCAACTACATTGTACTCTTCTTTACCTCTATAGTATGTGTTGAAATTATGAAAATCTCTCCCAGCAGCACCTATAATTATTATATTTTTCTTTTCCATATTGATTCACTCCTTTATTTGTATTTTGCTTACAAACTAATAATAACACATTTTATGTATAATAATCAATATGTTATTTTAAAAAATCTCACAATACTTCCTCAAATAACCTTTCCCTTAAGCCTAGTATACTCAAATCAGACCATACTTTTTTAACATAAGTAGGTTTATTCGATAGTATATAAATACAGTCTCCTATTTATATGTTTAAAACTTCTTTTATGGTCAAATTCATACAATCAAAATCATTTCGAAGGTTAATATACTTATATTCACCTTCATTCACACCCGTGTCACTATGGATTAATCTTATTTTGGGCCTTGTTGAGGCATCAGCATAGTTTTCTACAACAATTCCCTCAGATCCATCACTCAGTTTTACACATGTTCCTAAAGGGAATGCAGCAACTTTTCTAATGAATATATTAACTATTTCAAAGTCAAAGTGGGCCCCTGCTCCCCCCATAATATATTCCATTGCTTCTGATGGTAGTAGAGCCTTTTTATAATACCTATTAGAAACTAAGGCATCATATACATCTGATACAGCAATAATTCGACCAAATAAGGATATCTCCTCTCCAGCTTTTCCTTGTGGATACCCACTACCATCATATTTCTCATGGTGCTGCAAAATCCCAATATTAGTTTGATATGGAAAGTTAAATTTCGTTTTTATATATTTATAACCACTCATTGAATGTTGCTTCATAACATCAAACTCTTCTTCTGTCAGTGGTTCTACCTTATTAAGAAGGTCTTGATTTATAAAAACCTTACCAATATCATGAAGTAATGCAGCCATTCCAAGACGTGATAAGTCATCTGTCGTTAATCCCAAGGATATTCCTATAATAATTGAAAGCATACATACATTCACACTATGGTGATAGGTATATTCATCAAAAGATTTAATATCCACCATATTAACGATCACATTTTTATTTTCTATGAGCTCATCTATCATATTCTCTACTTGTATACTTGCCAAAGATACATTCGTATCAAGATTCTCAGAATCCTTTTGTATATCTATGAATATATCTTTTATTTTATTTACAGTATTTAACCTTAACTCTTCATTGATAACACTTTCAACTTCGATTCCTCTTGATATCTCATCATCGATATAAACCCCTTGTATATCTAGTTCAATAACCTTAGAAATATACTGCTCTTTTAT
>CAYUEJ010000214.1:0-3614 GCA_964442565.1 uncultured Candidatus Epulonipiscium sp. | reverse complement strand
ACCGCATTACTTGAATTATCAAAGTTAACTGTCGCGCCCAGGCTTTCAGCTATAAAGCGAGCTGGCACCAATGTTTTTCCGTTTTTAATTTGTCCAGGCACATCAAGATCTATAGTTTCATTATTTATTTTTGCCGTACTATTGCCTATTGTTAGTTGTAAAATATTATTCTCTTTTTGACCAATTGCAGTTTGGGTCTCTGAATCCCAGTGCAATGATACATCTAGTGCATCGAATATTGGCCTAAGTGCTACCAAGGTTCTACCATCTTCTTGAATAGCATATGCTTCACTTAAGGTATTGCCATTCACTATAATATCAACACGTTTTTCGGGGGTGACTGTTTTGCTAGAAGCACTTACTACTTTCTTGGTAGTATTTGTATTTGAACTGCTTTTTATAGCCTTGGATGCATTGCTGCTATAAGGGCAGATTCCATTTTTATGTAGATGTGCAGAATAACCTCCACAGTGATAATGGTATGAACCTAGGCCACTCTTGTTTTTATTATCCCTATGGCCACCACTTGAATCTGTTCTTCCTGAATGGGCAAATGCAAGGCTTGTAAAAACTAATACAAACATAACTGTCAGGGCATAAAGTCTCTTTTTCATAATAAAACCCTCCTTTTCTTTTATCTGTTTTGTTAGATTGATAGTTTATTCAAATATTTCTTGCATTTATTATACCTTCATATGCCATAATTGTCCAATATTCTTGTGAAATCTACAAATTATACTAAGACTAATATAAACTATTCATATAACCTTGTTGCCTAGTGATTCACTATTTGACAATATGGACTTTAATATCTATACTAAAGAGAAGGTAAGAAAAGTGAATATTAATTTTAGGTGCCTTTATATAAGGTGAAAAGGGAATGTGGTTAAATCCACAACAGCCCCCGCTACTGTGATTGATGACCATAGGTATTCATAAGTCAGGAGACCTGCCTAAAATTAAGTTTCGATATGCTTTCGGGTGGAAGGCCTATTAGAATATACAAGGACTCTAGGTAAAATAACATATTTTATCTAGTCATAAGTGAATTCTAGTGGCAGTGCCCTTAAGGCATATTGCCACTTTTTTTATATAGGAAAGTTTAGTTTAAGAAGGGAAATTCAAATGAAAAAGACAATGAAAAGATTTATAATAGCAATGCTAACCATGGCTATTATGCTGACTTTTGCAGCATGTACCAATACAGGGGAAGAAGTCATGGTTAAAGATGAATCAATGAAGATCATCTCTGTAGCACCAAGTGTTACCGAATTAATTTACGCCCTAGGAAAAGGTGACCAGCTTATCGGAAGGAGTGATTATTGCGATTACCCGGGAGAAGCTAATGAAGTTCCAAGTGTCGGCTTATTATCAGACCCTAACCTCGAGAAGATAGTTGAATTACAACCGGATATCGTATTTGCATCAGAGCACTTTAAAGATGATATCGCAAAAAGATTAGAGGATTTGGACATTGAGATAGTCGTGATATACAACGCTGAAGATTTTAGTGGATCCTATGATGCCATTAACATGGTAGGAGAAATGATTGATGCTAAGGATGAAGCACAGGAATTGGTTACATCCCTAGATAAAGAAATTGAAGATATTAAGGAAAAAGTAAAAGATCAAGAAAAACCAACAGTTTACTACGTTGTCGGCTTTGGAAAAGACGGGGACTACACGGCTACAGGCGATACCTTTGTGGCACAAATGCTGGAAGCAGCTGGTGGGGAAAACATAGCTAAAGATGCTACAGGCTGGAAGTATAGCCTAGAAAAAATAATAGAAGAAGACCCTGAATATATATTTATATCACAAAATTATGGAATGAAAGAAGAATTTGAGCAGACGGAAGGTTATAAAGAGTTATCAGCAGTGAAAAATAACAAGGTAATAGAAATTGATGATAATCTATTAAGTAGGCAAGGTCCAAGACTTGCACAGGGGGTTGAATCATTAGCCAAGATCCTTCATCCTGATTTATTTAATTAAGTATAAATGATCAATAAATTTATGATTAATAAAAAGAGGATATGGTTTGTTATATTGCTAGGAGTTTATGCTACATTAGCAGTTGTGGCAACTGCAATGGGGGCCGCTGACATAACACCTTCTGATGTTTTAGTAGGGATTGCAAAATCAATCCCCTTTATAGGAAAATATATGGATATAAATATACCTGACACCCATTTTCTTATCATATTTATGGTAAGGATGCCCAGGATTATTATGGCCAGCCTTGTTGGAATGGGCCTTGCCGTAGTCGGCGCTACCTTCCAATCTTTATTTAAAAATCCTATGGCAGACCCCCATATACTTGGCATATCTTCAGGGGCTGCCTTAGGCGCTGCCCTAGCAATCGTCATAAAGTTACCAAGTATAGCAGCCTCTTTAAGTGCTGTAACTATATTTGCCTTTATTGGAGCTATATCCACTACCATATTAGTTTATTACATCGCCCAGGTAAGGGGACGGTTAACAACTACTAATCTATTGCTAGCAGGAAGTGCAGTTAGTTTCTTTATGTCGGCTATGATTTCAATCATAATGGTTTTTAATCAAGAAGATATCAATAAAATAGTATTTTGGATGATGGGAAGCTTTAATGCTTCAAGTTGGAAAAACATTCTAATAGTAGCCCCAATAACCATAATAGGAACAGTGGCTATTTATTTCTTTCATAGGGACTTGAATTTAATGCTTATAGGTGATGATAATGCTAAAAGCCTAGGCGTTGAGACGGAAAAATTGAAACAGTTAATCGTTATTATCTCATCAATGATAATCGCTGTGAGTGTTGCTTTTTCAGGGATCATTGGTTTTGTAGGATTTCTAGTACCACATATGGTGAGAATTATATTTGGACCTAGTAACAGGACTTTAATCCCCTTTTCAGCTTTAGGAGGGGCCATATTTTTGCTACTAGCTGATACGACGGCAAGGACAATCATATCACCAGCAGAGCTGCCAGTTGGCGCCGTTACAGCATTAATCGGATCTCCATATTTCATCTATCTACTGATAAAAATGAAAGAAAGGAGCGGATAGTGAATTGGGAAAACATATGCACGTAAAGAATCTTAGCTTTGCATACGACAAGAAAGTTATTTTAGATGATATAAACCTAGATTTTAATAAAGGAAAACTTTATTCTATTATTGGACCTAATGGATCTGGAAAATCTACTATTATTAAAAACATATCAAAAACCTTAGGATCACAGAGTAAGAGTGTTTTTATATCAGATAAAGATATTTTCACTTTAAACAATAAGACTTTAGCTAAAATCATGGCAACAATACCGCAAACTACCAGAATAGATTATGACTTTACAGTTTCTGAGATAGTAATGATGGGAAGAAGCCCACATAAAAAGAGATTTGAAGAATTTAATACAGAAGATGAAAAAATAATAGAAAAGTACATGAGAGCGACAAATACATGGGAATTAAAGGATAAATTCATTACAGAACTAAGTGGTGGGGAGAGTCAACGGGTAATAATAGCAAAAGCTCTGAGTCAGGAAACAGAGATAATATTACTTGATGAACCCACTTCCAATCTAGACGTACAATATCAGATAGAAATTTTAGACACCTTTAGAAGCTTAA
>CAYUEJ010000213.1:0-3638 GCA_964442565.1 uncultured Candidatus Epulonipiscium sp. | reverse complement strand
TATTTATATTTCATATATGAATAGTAATAAGAGGATATACGCATACATATGTATACATATATCCTCTTATAGTGTGGTTGGTTCTTAACCTTTGGTTGCCCCTGATGATAGTCCTGCTACAATATATTTTTGTAGGAATAAGAAAAGCACTGTTATTGGAATTGCTACTAGGATTGAACCTGCTGCAAAGCGTGTAAAATAGGTGTTTTGATTTTTTTGAATCCATTCAAATAGTCCTAAGGCTAATGTCTTTTTATCAGAAGACCTAAGGATTAGCTGAGGGAAAACAAAGTCAAACCAAGGGCCGATAAAATTACTAATAGCTACAAATGTAATAATAGGTTTGGCAAGGGGTATAATAACCTTTCTAAAAATAGTCATATTACTTGCACCATCAATTTTGGCCGCTTCATCCAGGCTTTTTGGAATTCCTTCAAAGTAACCTTTACAAAGCCATGTATTGTACGGAATTTGCCCCGATGCGTATACTAAAATTAAACCTAAATGTGTGTTAAGTAAATTTAATCTATATAGCAAAACATAAATTGCCGTCATAGACATAAATGATGGGAACATCTGTAATATCAGCATAGCAATAATAGTAACCTTCCTACCCTTAAAACGAAATCTTGAAAACACATATGCAGTCAAGGTAGTTAATACAACAGATAATACCATATTAATGGTAGCAATTTTAAGTGTATTTAAGTACCATAGTTTATAATCTGTTTCTGTAAATAAATCCCTGTAATGCCTTAGGGTAGGCTCTTTAGGGAAAATCCTAGAGTTAAATAAACTTGTCCCTGGGTTTAGGGACGATCCTACAATCCATACTACAGGTGCCAATATTAGTATTGATATAATTATTAGCAGAGTATATACAGGAACCATCCTTAAAAACTTTTGAATATTAAAACCTTTTTTGTTTTCTATCACATCATGTCCTCCTCTTTGAAGGCTTTTGTCTTGCTAAACGAATACGCTGATATTGTCGCAATAAATAAGAACAAGAGTATTGTTATAACTGAAGCCATGTTATACTGATTTTGATCTTTGGTTAATTTATAAATCCACGAAATCAAGATATCCGTTGAACCAGCATATCGGTAACTTCCATTAACAGGGTTACCGTCTGTTAATAAATAAATTGCCTGGAAGTTATTAAAGTTAAATGCAAATGTCATTATCATAAGGGCCGATGTTTGGTATAGGACCATAGGTAATGTAATTTTTGCAAACTTTTGTGTTTTAGATGCCCCGTCAATATCTGCTGCTTCATACATTTCTTTATCAATATTAGTTAGTGTCCCTGACATAAGTGCCATCCAATAAGGTGACCCCAGCCAAATATTAATAACAATAATCATAATCTTTGCTGTAAGTGGATTGGTAAACCAGGCGACTTTATTCATCCCTAAAGATACTAAGAAGTTATTAATAGGTCCTGGTCCACTAAATGCTAAACGCATAATAAGTAGTGATATAAAACCCGGTATAGCGTAAGGTAAGATAAATATACTCCTCCACAACCTTTTAAACTTAACATCTTCCCAGTTTACAAGAAGTGCCATAAATAATCCCATAAAATAGTTAGTCACAGTTGCAAAAACTGCCCATATTACTGTCCATTTTCCTACGGCTAAAAATGTTCCATTCCAAATATCTAATGTAAATAAGGCTTTAAAGTTCTTAAACCCAACCCAGTCCACTAAGTTTTTGGGTGGCAAATGATTAGGGCTGGAATAGTTGGTAAAGGCTATGGACATGGTAAATACAATAGGTAGTATTACAAAAAATGTAATTCCTATCATAGGTATGGCTAACATAAACTGAGCGTAGTACTTCTCCCATACATGCCTTAAAAATTGTTTTGTATTCATTGAATCTTTATTCTCTTCTATTGCCTTAGCAGTGTTTCTTGCATCTATTATATTTATCGCATATATTGATAGGATTATTGTTAGTAGTAAAACTGCTATAAGACCGTCTACCAATAAGAATATAGAGTGGTCACCCCTTGCTATTCCGTCCACAAAGTGCATGGGCGTATCACCTAAGGTAATTAAACCATATAGACTAGATTTTAAATATGGTAGAAAGAAAATAAGGCTGATAACTTCTACTACCGCGTATAATACTCCCTTGAAATATTCTTTATTATGTATTTGACCTGCTCCCATAAATAAGGCTGATAAAATTGGGGCTTTAACTGATTTTTTCATCCTTTCACCTCTTAATCATTTTCAAAAAAAGTGGCAGATTAAGTCCCTTCTGGGGCATACAACCCCCGTTGAAAAGCTCCAAAAAGGACTTATCTGCCACACTATCATTTGTGTGTTCTATTATTATTCTGTTTCTGATGCAATAGCAGATCGCATTGTATCAGCTGCTATCTTAAGTGCTTCCTCTGGAGCTACATCGTCATTCCACATTGAACCAAATGCCGCTCCGTAGGGATCCCACATGTATTGTGTTTGAGAAATAGATGGCATTGGTACAGCTACTTTTGCTTGTTCTAAGAATGGTGCTACGAATTCATTCCCTTTAATCTCATTTACTTCTGCTAATGCTATAACTGGCGGAATTTGATTTGTTATTTCAAATCTCTTTAATAACATTTCGTCTGATGTTGCAAACTCTAAGAATAGTTTAGCTGCATTGGGATATTGGGTATAGGCACTTACCCATAGAACGCGAATACCTGAAAAACTTGGTTGTTGCTCTCCATTGGACATTTTTGGAAGTGGTGCTACACCAAAATTTACACCTGCCGCTTTTCTACCTTCTACCGCCCAAGGTCCATCAATCATTGCTCCTACATTTCCTTCATCAAATAACCCTTCAATAATTTGTGTTTCCGCATCTGCTGAGTTTACAGGTAAAATATCTTTTAATCTAAGCATATCTTTTGCACCTTCAATTGCTCCTGGTGAATCGATACCTACATCATCCTTATCTGTTCCTCCTTGACCAAATACATACCCACCTGCATTTGCAATAAAGCTATGTGTATAATATGCATTAGCAATATCCCACATAAATGCGTATTTATTAGCATTATGATCATTAAATTCTGCTGCTTTCGCAATAATCTCATCATATGATTGTGGCGCTTCTGGAAATACATCTTTATTATAAAATAATCCATAGGTCTCTATAGCTGTAGGGTAACCGAAAACTGTTCCTTGGTAATTTACCCCTTCGTAAGCTGCTTCCATAAAATCACTCTCAATACGATCTGCTGTATTTGTATTCGGTTGTATAAGACCTGCTGCTACTAAGGATCCTAAATGGTCATGTGGAGCTGCAAAAATATCTGCTCCTATACCTGCTGGTCCATCCTGAACTAATCTTTCTTCTGCATCAACGGAACCTACCGCTTCATATACTACCTCTACTCCGTACTCTTGTTCAAATCTTATAGCCACATGTTCAATCCAGTCCTGCTCTGGTCCTTCACTTTCCCATATAAGAAGTTTGGCTCCCTCTTCTGGAACTAATCCAGATTCAGTATCTACTGTGCCCGCCTCATCTTCTACTTCCATGACATCTTCTGTTTGGATCGAATTTGACCCAGTATCTTCTAGCTTAGGAGCCGGCTTACTACACGCCACCCCTGATAACCCTATTACCCCTAC
>CAYUEJ010000212.1:0-3641 GCA_964442565.1 uncultured Candidatus Epulonipiscium sp. | reverse complement strand
AAGAAGCATAAAGAAGGCATCTGGTGAAGATGGATCTGTTACTTATGAAAAAATTACTTACGAGGGCTATGGTCCAAATGGTGTAGCAGTTATAGTTGAGGCACTAACAGATAATAAAAACCGCACCGCTTCTAACGTTAGACACGCTTTTTCAAAAGGCGGCGGAAACATGGGAACTACAGGATGTGTTTCCTTTATGTTTGATAAAAAAGGCGAGATTGTTATTGAAAGAGAAGCAGTAGAGATGGATGAAGATGATCTTATGATGCTAGCAATAGAAGCTGGGGCTGAGGACTTCAACTCTGAGGAAGAAGGATTCACAATTATAACTGAACCTGATGATTTTGGTGATGTTTATAAGGCTTTGGATGCTGAAGGTATTGTAATGGCGTCGGCTGAGGTTGCTATGATTCCACAAACAACCACAGAACTTACAGATGCTGAGGATATAGATAAGATGGAAAAACTACTTGAAATCCTGGAAGAGGATGACGATGTCCAGGACATATTCCATAACTACGAGTAAAAAAGAGGCATGCTATTACTTTAGCATGTCTCTTTGTCTTTGCATAATGGCTTTTGAAAGTAAATCAGATCTAAAATCTGACAACTCATGAAATTGTATTCTAGAAATATATAAATCTGTATGATTTTTTCCAAGGGATTCTAAGACTACACCATTTATAACAAAATCTTGATCTAAAAGTGTAATGTTAATATGTATAGAATCGTTTTTATTAATCGGATTCTTACTAGCTGCAAGTAAACCACCAACACTAATATCTAGAGTAGTTGCTGTTTTCCACTCATCAGACTTATTTGTTTTATACTTAAAGCTATTAACCCATTCAAGCCTGAAATACTTGCGTTGTTGATTTCTCTTAAGTGGAGAAACAATAGTAGCCTTATAATAATAATGGCCTTGTTTATTCTTTGTGAATTTAACTATTTCAACAGATGTCATATAGATACAGGCCTTTGTAACAATCAAAAATGAATACGTCCTGCCTGTTAAAAGCCTGATATAATCGCCTAAAACTAAAGGGGCATGAAATGAGATGTGATTGTCATGCCAATCAATAATACTTGTAATATAAGTTGTCTCTTCTGTGTCCCCAGTAACAATTCTAGCCGATGAATTGATATCTTTCATTATGGAATCATAATATCTGTCAATACTATTTTGGATATTCCCCATTGATAACCCCCCTTTTTATTATATTTGCATATACTATTATAATGCATAATGACAGGTAAATACAAGTAGGATATAATAGTATGTATTATTATCTAATTAATATTATTTTATAAGATGAGAGGAATTCATATGAGAAAAATAATTACAGTTACCTTAAACCCTGCAATGGATAAAACAATTAAGGTAGGCAACCTTAAAATAGGAAGAGTTAATAGGATATCTGAGGCAAGGTATGATATTGGAGGTAAGGGTATTAATGTATCAGAAGTCCTAATGTCATTTGGGATTAAAAGCATAGTCACAGGTTTTTTAGGTGGACATCATGCAGAAACTTTTAAAACCCAGCTTATGAAAAAAGGAATAGAGACCAAGTTTTTCAAAATACTAGAACCGACTAGGACAAATACAAAAATTATAGATATAGCTACAGGGGTATGCACTGATATTAACGAGCTAGGACCATATATACCTGAGGAGGTATTAGAGCGCTTTTTACAGTCTTTTAAGATAATGTGTCGTAAAGATGATATTATTGTATTGACTGGGGGGGCAAGTCCATCAGTACCTAGGGATATATATAAAACTCTTACAGAAATTGCAAAATCCCAAGGTGCATTTGTGATTTTGGATGCAGATGGAGACCTATTAAAGTATGGAGTTGAGGCAGGTCCAGATATTATAAAGCCTAACCAATATGAATTTTGCCAGCTAGATAATAAGGAAAATCTTACAAAAGATGAAATGCTTGAACTAGCAGAAAAATTAAGGGCTAATGGTGTTGGTAAAATATTGATTTCACTTGGTAGCAAAGGAGCAATGTATATAACAAAGCATGGCACATACTACGCACCATCTGTAGGTGTTGATGTTATAAGCCCTGTGGGAGCTGGAGACTCAATGGTTGCGGCACTTGTACATAGCAAACTACAAGGCCTAGAAGATGAGCAGACCCTAAGATATGCAGTAGCATGCGGGGCGGCAACAGTTACACTTGAGGGAACTCAGGTATGCACAGCTGCTCAGGTAAGTAAGCTTTTGCCCAAAGTAAAGATAAGAATACTAAGCTAAAAATAAGCTAATAATATGCCTAGAAAGAGGAAAGTTAATGCTAAAGAAAAATCAAGAATTTGAAGCAGTAATAGAAAAAGTGAAATTTCCAGATAAGGGGATAGCGCTAGTAGATGGAGTTAAGGTTGAACTAAAAGGAACCATAGAAGGCCAAAAAATCAAGGGCCGGGTTACTAAAAAAAGAAGAAATAAATGCCAAGCACGCCTTCTTTCGGTGATAGAAAAAGCCCCAAATGAAATAGAAGCTTTTTGCCAGTACTTTGGGCCAGACAAATGTGGCGGCTGCGCCTTACAAAACCTATCCCATGCTGATCAGTTAATTAGAAAATCAAATCAAATTAAAGAGCTTTTTGAAGATGCAAGTATCACCGGCCATATTTGGAAGAGTATAAAGTCCAGTCCAGAAACATACGCATACCGTAATAAGATGGAATTTTCATTTGGGGATGAATATAAGGATGGCCCCCTAGCCCTAGGTATGCATAAAAAAGGTGGGCGCTTTGATATTATTACAGTAGATGGCTGCCATATTGTAGATGGTGATTTTAGTAAAATCCTAAGGCATGTGCTAGATTACTGCACCCAGGCAGATTTACCTTTTTATCATAAAATGAGCCACAAAGGTTATCTTAGGTACTTAGTAGTTAGAAAGTCTAAAACAACAGGGGAAATCCTTGTAAACCTAGTAACATCAACTCAGATTGATCATAACTGGCATGAAATGGTAGACCAACTAGTAAACCTTAAATTATTAGGAAATATATCAGGATTTATCCATACAACAAGTGACAATGTTGGGGACGCTGTAAAACCAGAAGGTGTAGAATTATTATATGGAAAGGATTTTATAACAGAAGAAATTCTAGGACTACAATTCAAGATATCCCCATACTCATTTTTTCAGACAAATACACTGGGCTCAGAAGTTCTCTATAACACAGTGATTGAAATGGCGGGGGATATTAATAAGAAAACTGTCTTCGACCTTTACAGTGGAACAGGCACTATTGCCCAGATTATGTCAAATGCAGCCAAAGAAGTGTATGGCATAGAAATCGTAGAGGAAGCCGTGGAAGCTGCAGTAGAAAATGCCAAGCTAAACAATCTAGAGAACTGCCACTTTATAGCAGGAGATGTGCTTAAGAAGATTGATGAGCTAAAAGGAAAGCCAGATTTAATTATCCTAGACCCACCAAGGGAAGGTATTCATCCTAAGGCGATAGGGAAAATCGTAGACTTCGGTGCGCCAGAGATTGTGTACGTATCCTGTAAGCCATCATCACTGGTAAGGGATTTACAGGTGATGATTGAGGGGGGATATGTGGTGAAAGAAGTTCAGTGTGTTGATATGTTTGTGCATACGAATCACGTTGAG
>CAYUEJ010000211.1:0-3657 GCA_964442565.1 uncultured Candidatus Epulonipiscium sp. | reverse complement strand
AGTTAAATCCATCGTTAGTACACTGAGCTGGTTGCCCACCTGTAAATACATAGCTAAGACCTCTTACAATTATTTGTACTGATAAGGTAACTATAAACGGTGGTAAGTTTGTGTGTGAAATTACATATCCATTAAAAAGACCAATTGCTGCACCAAAAGTTAAAGCAACCAAAACACATATAATAACCGGAAATCCTGAATTGGCTAATCTAACAGCAACAACACCTGCAGCTGCAACGACAGAACCTACCGATAAATCAATACCCCCCGCAATAAGTACGCAAGTGATACCAATTGCTATAAACCCATTTACGGAAATTTGGCTTAGAACACTAATTAAGTTCTTTTGTGTGAAAAATGTATCTGTGAAAACAGATAATACAATCCACAAAATAGTCAGTGCAGCTACTGGTGCGAAATTACGTCTTGCCCAGTTAAAAGCTGGATTATTACTCCATTTACCCTTGTTTGCTTTTGTCATTATTCTTTCCTCCTCCAACTGCATAAGACATGATAATTTCTTGATTAACCTCGTCTTTATCAGGATCTAATATTTTTGCTATACTTCCTTCATGCATTACTACAATCCGGCTGGAATTATTAATAATCTCTGGTAATTCTGATGAAATCATAATAATAGATACTCCCTCAGCTGTAAGATCTGCCATTAATTTATATATCTCAGCCTTGGCTCCTACGTCAATGCCACGGGTCGGCTCATCTAAAATTATTACATCCGGCTTAGCAGCTAGCCATTTAGAAATAACTACTTTTTGTTGATTTCCACCAGAAAGCTCACCTGCTAATTGATTAACTGATGCCATGTTAATCGATAATTTTTGTTTATATTCATCTACATATTGTAATTCTTTCTTTGAATCTACTTTAAATCTTTTAATAAAGTCCTTCACTACCTGAAAAGTAAGATTGGTTGCTATATCGTGTCCTAAAAATAGACCCTGCCCCTTACGGTCTTCCGGCACTAAAGCTATTCCTTCCTTAATAGCAGATGAGGGATCAGTAATATTCACTAATTTACCCTTATGCCAAATCTCACCTGAATCAATTTTATCTATTCCAAACAATGCTAAGGCAAGTTCTGTCCTTCCTGCTCCTACTAAGCCAGAAAATCCTAAAATTTCTCCTTTTCTTAGATCAAAATTAATGTCCTTTATCTTGCTATTTGTAAGATTCTTAACCTGGAGTATGACCTCCCCACCAACTACTCGCTCAGCACCATAAATATTATCAAATTCACGTCCTACCATCATGCTGATTAGTTCATTTTCTGTGGTTTCTCCCATTAACTTGGTACCAATAAATTTTCCATCCCTAAGAACTGTAACACTATCACATACAGCAAATGTTTCTTCCATACGATGGGATATGTATATAATAGCTATTTTTTGTTTTCTTAATTTTTCTATTTGAATAAATAAGTCTTTTACTTCGTTATCTGCTAAAGATGCTGTAGGTTCATCCATAATAATTATCTTAGCATCTTCACTAATTGCCCTTGCAATCTCTATCATTTGTTGATTGGCAATAGAAAGCCCTGCCATAATTTCATCTGTTTCATGTTTTATATTCAATACATCTAAAGCCTTACGTGCATCTATATGCATTTTCTTATAGTCTACTAGGCCGAACCTATCTTTCGGTTCCCTTCCTAAAAATAAGTTTTCTGCAATTGTCATGCTTGGTACATTGCTTATTTCCTGATGGATAAAACTTATTCCATATTTTCTAGCATCTTCTACAGTATCAACTTCTACTTCTTCACCTTGGATACAAATACTACCTTCATCGCCATGATGTATTCCACCTAAAATTTTTACAAGCGTAGACTTACCAGCACCATTTTCCCCCATTAAAGCTCTTACTTCTCCAGGTTTTAATGCAATACTAACGCCATCTAATACTTTATTATTTCCAAAAGATTTTACGATATTTTCCATTTGCAAAACATATTCGCTTGGCATCAAACTCAATTCCTCCTTTATGGGCTAGATTCACCACATAACATCTTTTTAGTGCATTACAGCATTTAAAACTACTATAATGCACTGGGAAATTAATATCTTCTTATTCGTCTACATTATCCTTTGTAATCATACGCATTGGCATAATAATGTCTTTTTCTACTGTCTCACCAGCGATTAATCTATATGCTGCTTTAATAGATTCACGGCCAATTCCTTCTGGATCTTGTGCTGCTGAACCAATCATTTCACCTGCACGAATAAATTCCTTTGCCTCATCTGATCCGTCTACTGAAACCACCCCTACATCATCTAACATACCTGCTTCTTTTAATGCTGCTATAGCACCACGAGCTGCCGGATCATTTATTGTAAATACACCATCAATTTGTGGATTTGCATTGATAAAGTCAACCATAATAGGTTGTGAGTAATCAGAGTTTGCTTTATCCATGTCTTTAGCTTGAATAATTTCAATTCCAGGGTACTCTTTCATTTTCTCTTCAAATCCTACCTGGCGATCATAGCATGTTGTTGTTGTACTATAAGTAATCTCAACTACCTTACCTTCGCCACCTAAAGCTTCTGCTAACGCCTCGGCACACATAGCCCCTGCTTCATCATTTGCTGAAACAATTGTTGTGGCTACTAATTCTGGATCTTTAACCCCTACATTAAATGCAATGACAGGTATACCCGCTTCTTCACACGCTACCAATGTAGCTTTCACACCTTCTGAGTTAATTGCTGATAAACAGATTGCATCAACACCCTGGCTGATCATATCTGCAATATCATTCATTTGTTTGTTTTGGTCACCATTAGCATCTTGTAAAATTACTTCATCCTCTGGGTGTGTTAAAGCAGCCTTCATTCCCTCTTCAATTTGTAGGAAGAATACATTTGTTAAGTTTGGCACAGATACACCAATTTTTATTGGTTTTCTATCAACATCGTCCCCTGCCACCTCTTCTACCATGTCCTTTACAACATCCTCTACTGCTTTTTCCTCTGGCTTTGGAGCTGGAGCCTTACTACCACACGCTGTCATTGAAAGTACTAATGTTGATGCTAGCATAATTCTAAATATTTTTTTCATTTTAACTCTCCTTTTTATATGAATATTATTAATAATACACTTAGTTAGGCCTCTTCATATTAACAACCTAAATAACCGCCATCAACTGGAATAACTACACCATTAACATAGTCAGAGGCTGAAGATGCTAAAAACACGGCGGTACCCTTTAAGTCTTCTGGAGTACCCCAACGACCCGTTGGTATTCTTTTTATAATACTATCATTACGTTTCTCATCATTGATAATATTTGTATTCATTTGGGTAGTCATATACCCAGGTGCTATAGCATTAATATTAATGCCCTTAGAGGCCCATTCATTTGATAGCGCCTTTGTAAGCTGGGCTACCCCACCTTTACTCGCCGAATAAGCTGGCACTGTTAATCCCCCAAAGAAGCTAAGTAAAGAGGCTATGTTTATAATTTTCCCACTACCTTGCTTAAGCATTTCTCTTCCTGCTAATTGGCATAGTACAAATACAGAAGAAAGATTAATATTAATTACATCATCCCAATCCTCTAAAGAAAAGTCTTCACATTTATTACGTCTTTGGATACCTGCTGCTGGTATTAAAATATCAATGTTGCCATCTAAA
>CAYUEJ010000210.1:0-3663 GCA_964442565.1 uncultured Candidatus Epulonipiscium sp. | reverse complement strand
GTCTATTTACACCTATCATCATGGGCTGTGGGTAAATTTTATGGACAATGGCGTTTTAAAAATGATTTTATCTATGGATTATGGGGATAGTTTTAGCAAGGCTGTTGATTGCTCCTTGCAAACCACTGAACTTGAGCGCTGTAATTTTGTATCTGCTCCGGATCTTTTTTCTACCTTTGCTTGCAATGCCCTATATGTATCTTTGGTATATCCTGTTAGGATAGGGATTATTTCTAATATCGATATGATCAATTTGCACCCAGATATTAAACCTAATATAGAGCTTGAGCTTTTTTTAGATGGTGTTTTTCATTTATTATCTTTAAAAAATAGATTTATTAATAAGTCAGATGATACATTGGATACTAGTACATTGAAGGCAGAAAATAATGAGCTTAAACAAATTCAAGAACAAATGATTACACAGTATAATGATATGGTTGAGCTTACAAAGAAAATTCAAGAAGAAGGTAAAAAATGGAGAGATAAGGCCCTTGCTTTAGAATCTAAAACAAAATCAGAAGAAAAAAATCAGGTACTACCACAGTAGTATCCTGATTTTTTATTTATTAATTTTTGAAACTGCACTAGGTAAGTACTGAGCATTTTTATTATTTTTTTCTCTCTTATTAATAATTATATATGCTATACCTGTAAATGTTAAACCTATAAACGCACTTATAAGCTCCGCCCCTTTTACTTGGTTTGATTGTAAGATTCCTAGTGATATCCCTATCCCTAGCATTAGTGCTATTAAAGGAATGCCATACATGATGGCTGTTGCCCTTAAAAAGTAATTGTTTTGCACATCAATCTCTACTATATCACCAACTTTAGCCTCGCAGTTGTTGACTGCCTCTATTACACATTCTTTACCTTCATTTAAGCCTGTTGTACACATTTTACAATGAGCACAGGCCTCTTCCCTTATTACTTTTACATATACATTTTGATCCTTGATGGACTCAACCGTACCTTTTTGTGCCATGGAACCTCCCCTATTCAATGAAAATCATATTTGTTTATTTAAATTTATGACTATTGCTTTTGGCCTTGTCATAGCTTCAATGCTGTAACGCACACCTTGAGTTCCCATTCCTGACGATTTTACACCTAAAAACGGGAAATGATCAGGACCTCTTTCCGTTTTATTATTTACTTGTACCGTACCTACTTCTAATTTTTGTGCAACATAGAAAGCTTTATCAATATCTTTAGTAAATACAGATGATTGTAATCCATATTCAGAATTATTAGCAATCTCTATAGCCTCTTCTATACTTTTTACTCGAATAATCGGTAATACTGGCCCAAATGGTTCTTCCCAGGCAAGTTTCATATCAGTTGTTACATTATCTATAAGGGTTGGATACATTAGATTCCCTTGGCGCTTATTCCCTGTTATTACATCTGCACCTTTTTCTATTGCTTCATCAATAAGTGATTGAACAAAGTCTGCTGCCTGATTTGAAATCAAAGGAATAACTGTAACATCCGCCTTATTTTCTGGGCTCCCTGTTTTTATCTCAGCGATTTTAGGTTTTATTTTTGCTATTAGCTCATCTGCTACATCTTCCATAACAAGAATTCGTTTTACTGCAGTACATCTTTGACCCGAATATGAAAATGCACCGGATACTATATCTGAACTTGTTTCATCTAAATCTGCATCTGATAAAACAATTGCTGGGTCTTTTCCACCTAGCTCAAGTAACAGTGGCTTCATTGTGGAAATATCCGCAATATGCCTTCCTACAGCTGTACTTCCCGTAAAATTAATAAAGTCAATCCCCTCATGGCTAACGATATAATCCCCTATAACACTCCCTCTGCCAGTAACTGTTTGAAGCACCCCTTTAGGTAGGCCTGCAGCATTAAATGCTTCAGCAAGATATAAGGCACTTATAGCCCCCTGTGTTGGTGGCTTTAAAATCACACTATTCCCACTCACTAGGCCTGGTGCAACCTTAGATGCTGATAGATTAACTGGATAGTTAAAGGGTGATATTGCTAAAACTGTCCCTAAGGGAACCCTACTTACAAAGGAAATCTTTTGTTTATTATATCCCGGAAATAAATCTCCTGATGAAGTCTCACCCTGTATATGTTTTGAGGCATCTGCTGTAAATTTAATAAAATCTACTGTTCTTCGCACTTCAGAAACTGCTGATTTATAGTCTTTTGCAATTTCCCTTACCATAATATTTGCTATAGTTTCCTCTTGCTCCGCTAATATTTCAGCAGCTTTATACATTATCTCCGCCCTTTGATTAAGGGGCATATCCGCCCACATTTTTTGGGCATCCCTAGCTCCCTTTATAGCTTTATCCACTTCTTCCTCACTCATTGCTTGAACTTTTCCTACCAGGCTATTATCAATAGGGGAATGAATTGAAATTAAATTACTAGTACTGCTTTCTACCCATTCACCGTTATATAAGTTTTTATATATTTCATTTTCTACAATATTTTTAAACATAGGTTCCTCCTTCAATCCATGATTTGTAATGTTAGTTAATAATAATACTCATTCTTGCTATTGTCAACTGTTTTACTTTTAACATACTTCTTATCATAAAATTATACAAGTTATTATATAAATATATAAGGCAAGCATTAATCAAATAGTATATAAAATTGGGGGGGTCTATTTTGAAAGTGAATTATAAAAGAGCGTTTCAAATTGCTACCATCTTTATAGGTACCATCGTAGGGGCTGGGTTATCTTCTGGCAAGGAGCTTTCACAATTTTTTAGCCAGTATGGTTATTTAAGCTTTTTGGGGCTTATATTTTGCGGTTTTTTTTACATATGGATGTCTCGTATGATTGTTGCAATTAGTTGTAAGTATAAACTTCAGTCTTATGATGCTTTTATCCGTTTAATCAGTCCAGGAATTATGGGTAAATTCACAAATTATGTTATTACATTTTTCTTCTTTACGAGTACGGCTATCGTTATAGCAGGTAGTGGCGCTCTCATTAATCAATATTTTGGAATTCCTATATGGGTAGGAATTTTTATTATGGTTTCGCTTGGAATATTGGTTTTGCTAAGGGAAACAAATGGATTAATTGAGATTAATGGTTTCATTGTTCCCGCCCTAGTTATTATTATGGGTATATTATTCTTCGCATTTACAAAAAAATTCCCTGAAACATTAAGTATATCTTACCTAAAACTTGCTATGCCAGCAAAACGTGGATTGGCACTATCTACTGTTATTTATGCTGGTTTTAATATTATGTCATGCATTGGAATTCTAGTTCCACTTAGCACTGAGCTTGAAAATACTAATGATATTATAGTTGGTGTTGCCTTAGGTGCATCATTTTTAACATTAATATCATGTATTATTAACTTTCTTATGATGGTAACCTTCAAACATGCCCTTAGGTACGAAATCCCACTACTATATGTAGCAAAACAAATTGGCCCTCTAATTCAATTTATTTTACTATGTGTTATTTGGCTAGAGATGTTTTCCTCTAAGGTTTCCAACATATATAGTCTTGCCAAAAGTATGCAAAATTATTACTCTTTTTCATTTAAAAAAAGTATGTTTATCATTATCGCCGCTTCCTTACCTGTTACACAAGTAGGCTTCGGAACACTGATTACATTCCTATATCCTTTTTTTGGGATGCTTAGCCTTATATTTGTT
>CAYUEJ010000209.1:0-3692 GCA_964442565.1 uncultured Candidatus Epulonipiscium sp. | reverse complement strand
GAACCTACGACCCTCCGGTTAACAGCCGGATGCTCTACCGCTGAGCTATCGAGGAATATTAACGACATATTGAATAATACCAAATTTTTCGCTGCTTGTCAACTTATTTCTCAAATTTCTTTCAGGTATAGCTAGGGTCGCCGCTAGGGGGTGTTGTCGCATTAGGTGGTGTGGTATATCCCGATTCGCTTCTGTTGGCTTATCAGCCAAAAGGAAGCTCACTGGGATACACCACACCTACCATTGCGAGGAAAACCCCTTGTGGCGACGGTAAATGGCGACACAAGGGCTAATTCATAGGAGTATACCTTGGCAAGCATTGCGGTGGAAACTCCTTCTGACGACGGCGGGGTGCATTGGGCGGTTGCTTGGCGTATTGCATCAATAAGCGGATGATTGCAAGAATTTCGTAAAAGCACAATGCGAAGGGAGCTATATATTGTCTTTAAAAACAGCAAGTGTTTGAGTGAGGGACGAACGAGTTTTGCTGTTTAGACAATATATAGCTCCCGAGTATTAGTACTTTTAGAAATTCTTGTCCCATAAGCGTTTGATGTAATACGCCCCGCAACCCCCTAGCACCCATTTAAAATTATTTATCCGCTGGGAATACAAGCCCCATCTGCCTTCTTGCTTCATCCATTATCCTAAGTTCCATAATAGAATATTTGTTGTAATCTTGGGCAGTTTTGTTTGCTTTTATTAGCCTAATGAACTCCTCTATTTCATAGAACATATTATTATCGTATTTATCGATTTTTATATGTTCTTCTTGTCCATCATTATAATAAATTAAGATTTCCTTTGTATCAGCAATTTCTTTTATAGTCATACACCCCTTCTCACCCTGTATTTGGCTTGGTAGACTACTATTGCTAATCTTAGAATATATAAGCTCAGCCTGCATATATCCATAATTAGCCATGATTGTTCCTGCTCCATCTATACCATTTTCTAATGTAATGGCATTTGCCCACAATTCTTTTGGCATACCAAAAAGCTTGACTAGTGGGTGAACACAGTACACTCCTATATCCATAAGGGCTCCATTTGAAAAATCAGGATTAAATGCATTTTCAATAATACCTTTTTTAAAATCATCATATCTGGAAGAGTACTGGCAATATTGAAATGTAACCCGCCTAATTTGCCCAAGCCTAACAATACTTTCTTCTATTATTTTAAATCCCGGATCAAATATTGGGCGCATTGCCTCTAAAAGAATAACCCCATTATCTTCCGATGCTTTTAGCATTAACTCTAGTTCTTTACTATTTGATGCTATTGTTTTCTCGCATAATACATGTTTTTTATTATTCAACATCTTTATTGAGTGTTCTGCATGTAAGCTGTTAGGGCTCGCCACATAAACCGCATCTATCTCCTGGCTTTCTGCTAACTCATCTAAATTATCAAATATTATCTTAACACCGTATTTATCGGCATACTCCCTAGCCCTTTCTTTAGTTCTTGAATAAACAGCAGCAAGTTTAAAACTTTTACACCTAGTCCCTGCTTCTATAAAGCTATCCGTAATTTTATTTGTGCCTATTACTGCAAATCTCACCATAGTATAAGATCACTCCTGACCGCTTTTAATAGCTATAATTTTAAAGTTACCTAGTTATCCACACTTTATCCACATTTTGGGTATAACTTGCCATTTTCTACCATCCCCGGATATAAAGTGAGTACTTACAAGAATTTCGTAAAAGTACAATGGGAAGGGAGCTGTATATTGTCGTTAAAAACAGCAACTCTTTGAGTGAGATACGATGGTGTTTTGCTGTTTAGACAATATATAGCTCCCATAAACCTTTGATGTAATACACAAGCTATCTACCTAGCATTGCAGCTCCTATGACCCCTGCATCATTGCCTAGCATTGCAGTATCAATTTTTGTTCTGAAATCGCTTGAGTATACTTCTTGTTTAACCTTTTCAATTACTGGTGCTGTAAGGTTTTCCTTTTGCCTTGCAATCCCACCACCAATTAGAATCATTTCTGGTTTGAAAATATTAATTAAATCCGCAATAGTGCAGGCTAAGTAATCGAAGAATTGATCTAGAACTTGCTTGGCAACCTCATCACCATCTGCAGCGGCATCAAATGGAACTTTAGCGTTCATTCTATCTAGGTCTCCGTCTATATAATAATTTAGTCTAGATTCTGGGTTATTTTTAGCTGCTTCTTTTGCATCTCTAATCAAAGCTGTAGCCGATGCATATTGTTCTATACATCCATTTCTACCACAGCCACATTTTCTACCCTTATAAACTATTACCTGGTGGCCTAGTTCACCTGCACCTGGGAAACTGCTTTTATAAATTTCCCCATTTAAAATCATTCCACCACCAACACCTGTGCCAAGTGTTAATACAATTGCATTTTCACATCCCTTAGCTGCCCCTGATGTTACCTCTCCTAGTGCGGCGCAGTCTGCATCATTTGCAACATAAACTGGAATATCTAGTCCCTCAGTCATAGTTTTAGTAATTGGATAGTTGTCCATTTTAATGTTACTTGAGAACACTATTACCCCTTTTTCTGGGTCTATAAGTCCTGGTGTTCCTATGCCTATGGAATGGATATCTTCTTTTGTTAAGTTGTTTTCTGACATTATTATTTTACAAACTTCAACCATATCCTTAGCAATGGCATCTATCCCACGCTCTTTTAGGGTAGGAATACTTTTGTGTTTAACAATCTCACCTGCCTCATTTACTAGACCTACCGCTATATTTGTTCCACCTAAGTCAATCCCAATGTAGTACATAATCTTACCCCCGTATAATTTATTATTTTTACCTGATTATCATTTCAAGTACTTCTGATATATTATTAACACCGAATAATTTTATACCCGGTATATCTTTTAGACCTTTAATATTTGCTTTAGGCAAAATACATTTTTTAAATCCTAATTTGGCAGCTTCAAGCACTCTTTTTTCCGCCATATTAACTCCTCTAACCTCACCTGTTAAACCAACCTCTCCAAATACAATAGTATACGGGTCAATAGGCCTATCCCTAAAACTTGATGCTATAGCTACTATTACACCAAGGTCTAGTGCAGGTTCGTTCATCTTAATACCACCTGCCAGGTTAACATAACTATCATAGCTTCCAAGATCCATGCCAGCTCTTTTTTCTAGTACAGCCATTAGGATAACAACCCTATTATAATCTATCCCCGTTGCTGTCCTGCGGGCTGTTCCAAAACTTGTATAGCTAACCAAGGCTTGTACTTCTATAAGCATGGGGCGTGTCCCTTCCATGCTACAGGCAACAATAGAGCCAGATACATTCATAGGACGCCCTGATAACATTAGCTCTGATGGGTTTGAAACCTCCATTAAGCCTTGTGATTTCATTTCAAAAACACCTATCTCATTGGTTGAACCAAATCTATTTTTAACAGCTCTTAGAATTCTAAAAGTAGCATGCCTTTCGCCCTCAAAATAAAGCACTGTATCAACCATGTGCTCTAAAACCCTTGGCCCAGCCAAGGAGCCTTCCTTAGTTACATGGCCAACAAGCATTACACAAATACCAAGTCCCTTGGCTATGTTCATAAAAGTATGGGTAGCTTCCCTTACCTGGCTCACACTGCCAGGTGCCGAGCTAATATCGCCTGTATAGACAGTTTGTATGGAATCTATAATAACTAAATCCGGCTTTGTCTCTTTAA
>CAYUEJ010000208.1:0-3693 GCA_964442565.1 uncultured Candidatus Epulonipiscium sp. | reverse complement strand
ACTTATCATCCTTAATCATCCATAATTCATTATAGCTTCCATAATCTGAGTAATTATTAAAAAGTGGAAATACCTTAGTATCATCTATGCCACTTACTATATATGGACTATCAAATTTCTTATCTAGTACACTAATGGCAAACTCGGCACCATTTTTAAGCGTCTTATTTGCACTGTTTAAAAACGGGGTAATTTCATCTATTGCCCTGGTTCTAATATCATCATGATTATAGTACTCAACTAGCCTATTAATGCAGTAGTATTGACTATATACATTGGTAGATTCTAAACCGTTAAACAGGATCTCTAGGCCCTGGTTTTGAATGTGTACATCCACCTTTTCCATAATATCGTCACCTATATGCCTCCAGTATATCTCATTTTCACCACCTACATTATTTTCTGGCACCTCAACTAAGGTATCCCAGAACTGATCAATCTCATTGTCGTTGTAAACAGTAGTACTTGTACCTGTAGCAGCTGCAAAAACTGTTCCCGTTAGAGCTGTGGTTAACACCGTAAAAATTATCCCTGCTAAAAAACCTTTCCATTGTTTAAACATTTGTAGCACCCCCTTTTTATACTTTTAATTTTCCCTTATATCTCAAATTCTTTTGCATAGGCTACAGTACCACTTATGGGATTTGCATTCTCCTGTAATTTAATTGCCATGAAATTAATAGAGGGTATTCCTTCTGGGACTATTACTCCTAGTTTCTCCGCCTTAGTATAGCCCAATCGTGGGTAATATTTCTCACTTCCTAAAACAAGCGAATACTCATATCCTAGTTCCCTAGCAATTCGGTGTCCTTCCTTTGTTAGTGCAGTACCGATACCCTGCTTTTGAAATTCTGCTAGCACAGATAGTGGAGCTAGTACAAGAACCATATCTTCCCCAACATATGCTTTTGTAAACATAATATGTCCCGCAATCTTCCCATCAAGCTCTGCTACCAGTGATAGCTCAGGTATAAACCCGTCACCTTTTCTTAAGGCTACAACTAAATCCTGTTCATTGCCATCACTATGTTCTGCAACTTCAAACGCATCTTTGATAAGATTATATACCTTATCAAAATCGTTCTTATTTTCTTGTCTTATAAGCATATTCTTCCTCCTGACTATAACTTATTTATCTAGTGAATATTGTACCACAAATAGACAATTTATACCTATTCTGCTGCAATTTTTTTGCGAATATTATAGCAACACCTTTGAAATTAATTTTTATTCTTTATCTAATTATTCAGCATCTATACCTTCCTGATAGAACTATGACCCATAATGACGCCCACCTAAAGTCGGTTCATCATTATGGGTCATAACTTGAATAGGAACATATTGTTCTAGAAATGCACGTATTATTTTTTTATTAATATGCTGTCTGGTTCATTATATATTCTTTTTACAGTCCCTTTTTGCTGATGAGATAAATCTTCAAAGGCTTTTTTATTTACACAGATTTGCCACCAAGCAGTATTTTCCATGCCACATTTATTACATGTCCTTGGACTTATAATCTTAAAAGGATACATACGAGGAGCGTAATCCCATCCAGCTTTATAACCTTCCTCTGGAGTAAAGATTTCTTGTTTTCCACAAACCTCACAAATGTGAAGTAACTTTTGATTCTTATATTCATTCTCATTATCCCCGTTTGGAAAAGATAATGAGGCTTCTTTAAATTCAACTCCCATATTACTGTATCCCTCCCCACATATCATCAATAAATAACTTGGTATCCTCGAATGTTTTCTTACCTTGGCAAACATTTAATAGTGGTATAAATAAGTCTGAATAATAATCAATAGTAGACTCAATTTGCTCTATACTCTCTTGTGGCATACTTTCTAAGATATTGTACTTTATCCTCATGCTATATGAACAATCCCCAAAAGTATCTATATAAAATCTACCCCAAGATTTAACATTCCAATTAATGTAGTTTACTGTTTGCAGTGCTTCATAATAGTTTTTATTGATATTGGAAGTTAGAATCGTAGGAGATATAAAACATAATATATCGACCCATCGCTCTTGGAATTGAAAACTCATCTGTAGAGTGTGGGTTTTGGAATCCATAGTGAAAGATAGGTGTATAGCATGTTTGCCCATCTCTTGCTTTCTGTATAAATACTTAAAATCCTTTTTTATAAAATGTTCAATAGTTTGCTTGGCTTTTATCCTTCTCATTTAATAGCCCTCTTCCTTAAAATTTCTCATAAATTATTGATTGACTATCCGCTCCTACTCTTCTTATATTAGGGAAGCTTTTATAAACTACAACTTCGTTTCTAAACTTTCTTCCTAAATTAGCCACGGCATGCATATAAAGCGCGCTATGATTCGTCATCTTTTATTCCTCCATTCAATAAGTATGTTTCTAATTTCATCAAGGGCATCTGCTTCTTTATCTAAAATAATTAATTCAACTAACAATTTTACTACTTCTGGTGCATCTACCACATCTTCAGTTCTAATTTGAGAATCTGAACGTACAGCTAGTGCTTCCTTTTTTAAATGTTCTAAATAGCACATCTGTAGAAGCTGCATCATGTATTGGTTCTGCAAGACCTTTATATTATCCTTCATATCTGATAATATCTTTCTTCTAACTCCCTCCAGAATCTCTGCACTTTTGTCATCGTACCTTGCTTGCCAATTACTAAAAGAAGGTGCCTCATCAATTTCCTTTATCGTTAATAATAGTCCTTTTATCTTTTCCCAGTCCTCCTCTTTTTCAGCCACTCTTAACATTCTAAAAAACATTGCTGCCCTAGATAAGTCCATTGAAGTATCCAGTTTTTTAATCTGGTATTCCAGTGAAGAATGTCGCCAATTACATTTAATGTTAATCATGTTATCCATAAATCCACCGCCTCCCACTAGTATTATTCAGTATTTACCTAACTCCATTTATATAATAACACAACGCAAGGTATTCTGTCAATATAATATAATACCGTTTTAATAATAAAAAAAGTGGCAGATAGGTCCTTTTGGGGGGCACTCAAGACCGTTAAAATCCCCAAAAAAGACTTATCTGCCACACTTTACTTTTTATTATTATCTATATAAATATCTAATGCTTTGATTCCTTTTTTTGCTAGCTTTATAAATAAAATTAATGCATATATGCTGCAAACAACAATTACAAGGACAACTCCTAAGTTTATTGCCGGAAATACTGACCAAAATATGTTTGATAATACTGCCATTATAATCCCCTCCTTGATCTATCTACTAAACACCGTTTTAAAATCTTCAAATATAACTGGCATATCTTCTGTAAATGTATATCCTAGTTCACTTCCTTCACTAGAAAAGAAACTAATATGACCTTTCCTCCATGATTCTAAATCATCATCTTCACCTTCGCGTTTACATATGTCAAAAGTAATGTCTTTAAAAGGAATAATTGTTACATCTGTAGTTTCTATCACACATTTAGGAATGCCTTCCCAATCTGTTACGATACTAAAATCACCAACCTGTGGAATTCTATCTCCATTAATCTGATATGCAAGTAAACTACTAGATGTTGCTCTTTTTTGCCCTATTAGCACTAATCTAAGTAATTCATTGGCCCACTTTTCAGTTAATTCAAAATGAAAGCAATCTACATATTTAGTATCCTTATCTCTATTCGTCTTTAGTAAAAATTCTTTCCAAAAGTTATTAATCATTATTTCT
>CAYUEJ010000207.1:0-3724 GCA_964442565.1 uncultured Candidatus Epulonipiscium sp. | reverse complement strand
GCTATTCCTGTAATTGCAGATATTCAAGATCGAAAAAGAATGTTTGAAATAATGTGAAATAAATTTTCACCCCTCTTACAGCCCTTGAAACGTATTACAACAATACATTTGGTACGTCAAAATCACGTGGAGAGAAAACTTTTATACTAAAAGTTCATCATGAACGGTTAGGATGAGCTTAGAGCGCATATTCCTTTCTTTTAAAACCTTATCTACCCTTATCATTGCTATTTTAATTATATCTGCTGATGTTCCTTGTATGGGTGTATTCATGGCTATACGCTCGCCAAAGCTTCTTACGTTAAAGTTGCTTGCATTTATCTCCGGAATAGCCCTTCTTCTTTGAAACAATGTCTCCACATATCCTTTTTCTCTTGCCGTTATAACAATATTATCAAGGTATTCCTTAACCTTTGGATATTTAGCAAAGTAGCCATCTATATACATTTTAGCTTCTTTTTGACTTATATTAAGGTCTTCAGATAAGCTAAATGCGCTTATTCCGTAAACTATCCCAAAGTTAACTGCCTTAGCATTATCTCTTTGGATATCACTAACCTTATCAAAAGGTATATTAAATACCTGTGATGCTGTTAGCCTATGAATATCTTGATTATTCTTAAAGGCATTGATGAGTGTTGGGTCTCCTGATATATGGGCTAGAACCCTAAGCTCAATTTGAGAATAGTCTGCATCTATAAAGATATAATCTTCACTACTTGGGACAAAGACCTTACGAATCTTGCGGCCTAACTCCTGCCTAATCGGTATGTTTTGCAGGTTAGGCTCTGTAGAGCTAATACGCCCTGTAGCTGTAATAGTCTGATTAAAGGTTGAGTGAATCTTACCTGTATCCTTATTGATAACTGCAAACAAGCCGTCTACATAGGTTGATTTTAACTTACTAAGATGCCTATACTCAAGGACCCTACCTACAATAGGGTTTTCTTTTTCTAGTTTTTCAAGCACCTCAGCTGATGTTGAATAACCTGTTTTGGTTTTTTTAATAGGCGGTATCTCTAACTTTTCAAACAGGATCACTCCTAGCTGCTTTGGTGAGTTAATGTTAAATTCTTCACCTGAAAAATCGTATATTTCTTTTGTAATGACTTCGATTTTCTCTGATATAACCCTACCGTATTCTTCTAGTCCTTGCTCATCTATCTTTATACCTGCCTGCTCCATATCAAAAAGTACCCTAATAAGTGGCATTTCTATTTCGTGAAATAATTCTTTTTGGTTAAACTCTTCTAGTTGTTTTTCTTGTTCCACATGGGCCCTATAGATTATGTTAGCCCTTGCTCCTAGCCATGAGGTTCTTTTTTCTAATTCTAAATCTAATATAGATTGCTTTTTCTTGCCCTTGCCTAGCAGGGATTCCTCGCCCTCATGTGTTTCTGATATAAACATATGTGCAAGCTCATCTATATTGTAGGTGCTGTTCGTTGGATTTAAGACATAGGCTGCAATTAAGGTATCAAATTCTAGGCCACTAAGATTTACACCGTATCTTTTAAATATATGCAAATCATCTTTTAGATTATGTCCTATTTTTCTAATTTCTTTATCTTCTAGTACTGGTTTTAGATTCTCTATAATGATGTCAATGGTAAGGTCATCACCAGGTTCAATCCAGTAGCTTTTATCTTTAGTATAAGATACAGCAATGCCGCATAAGCTATTGTCCTGCATTATTGGTAGGTAGGCAAACTCATTAGTACCATTTAAGTCCTTAGTAAAAGATTTAAGGCTATCTATACTGTTTATTAATCTGTATTCTACCTCTATGTTTGTATTTTCAACCTCATCATATACTCCGTCTTCACGTTGCAAGCGATTTAGCAGATTTCTAAACTCTAGTTCTTGAAATATTCCCACGCTCTCTGGTGATAATTCCAAACTATACTCAAGTTCTGCTAGCGATACATCTATATCCATATCTTTAACTATAGTCACTAAAGTCTTACTATCTAAGGCCTGCTCTTTATATGTTTCTAAGTTTTCAGACAGCTTTTTTTGCTTAATACTTGGAATATTATCTATAAGATTTTCCACGCTTTTATACTCTTTTATTAATTTTAAGGCTGTTTTTTCCCCTACCCCTGGAACTCCAGGAATATTATCTGATGGATCACCCATTAGGCCTTTAACATCTATATACTCTATAGGTGTTACCCCGTATTTTTCAATTACATCTGCTGCATGGTATTCTTCTATTTCTGTTCCGCCTTTTTTTGTTTTTGGAATTCTTATTTTAATCTTATCAGTTGCAACTTGTAAAAGATCCCTATCTCCTGATAAAATAGTTGTTTCTAAGCCGTCTTTTTCTAGCTTATTAGCTAAGGAGCCCAGTATATCATCAGCCTCGTAGCCCGCTTCTTCAAATCTACGTATTTTCATAGTGTCTAGAACTTGCTTTAGAAGTGGTATTTGGGGCCTAAACTCTTTAGGGGCACCTTTCCTATTGGCTTTGTATTCTGGATACTTTTCATGCCTAAAGGTCGGCAAGCTAAGATCAAATGCAACTGCTAGATAATCTGGTTTTTCATCTTCAATTGTACTAAGAAGTATGTTAATAAATCCATATACCGCATTGGTATATACTCCGTCTTTATTTGTTAGTAATGGAAGCCCATAAAATGCCCTGTTGGCAATGCTGTGACCATCGATAAGTAATACTTTTTTTCCCACTATTACACCTCTATTTTATACTATTTGGTTTGCAAATTTATATAGTTTCAATATCCTTAATAAATTCTAAACTTTTAAACTTTTTATCTATATAGTAAGATATATATTTCGATATTATTTTATCGTACTCTAATAATACCTTATCTGAAAGGTTAAATGTAAATAAATCATCTATATGTACTGACACAACATATTGCATTGCATGCAAGGTGCCTTCTGAGATACTAAAGCTATGCTGGCTAGGTAGGTAGCAATCACCGCACACAAGTCCCCCTTGGATAATGTCAAAATACGTCCCCAAACACTCATCATAAGATAAACCGCATGTATTGCAGCTAAATAAACTCGGCATAAAACCTAATAGGCACATATGTTTAAGCTCAAATATGTGCCTGATTAGGTTAGGTTTTATTATATCTTTACACATAGCTTGAAGGGTCCTAACAATTAATCTTAAGACTTCTGGGGAATATAAGTTTACCTGCATGGTTACATCTACAAATTCTAGTATATATGAGCTGTATGCTAGCTTGAATAGGTCATTGCGCAGATTATGGAATGACTCTATAATATCAACTTGCATAAGCCTATAATTGCCCTTGGTCTCTTGCAGTACAAATTGTGCATATACAAAAACCTGGGTTCCACTAGCTAGGCCCCTATTATGCCTTTTTGCATAAGGTGCGTTAACCATGAGCTTTCCATTTGATTTTGTAAATATTGCAATAAACTTATCACTTTCTCCCACTGTATATTCCTTCATTATAATGCCTTTTGTATTAATTATACCCACAGCTATTTCATCCCGTCTAAACTATTTTGATTGATTTGTTCCTTACTTTGCATAGTGTTTGAATTCGTATGTTCCTTATACAACCTTTCATATTCCTTCAAATCTAGATAAGTTTCTATATTACCTGTTTGCTCAAAACATCTCCAAAATTGTTCAACATACATTTTAATACCCCCTAACAGTTTGTATACTATTAGATTGCGCAAAATTATACTCATTATTCTACTAAAAAACTTCCAT
>CAYUEJ010000206.1:0-3796 GCA_964442565.1 uncultured Candidatus Epulonipiscium sp. | reverse complement strand
TAATTATTTGTCAGTAACCTTGGGGTAGGTTACGTCCTTATTATAGCAACAAGTTCCCAAAAAGTGTGCACTAATATTCTTATGAGATAAGGCGGCATTTTATGCATGTTGTTAGAAGTTTTATCTTTATTGTTAATCAGTGCCTCATTTAGCATACAAACATCCACCCCACTTGTGCAATCAGTATAACTAACTTGGCGAATCTATGATTTTTTTGTCGTTTGGGCAACTTTGCATAAAATTAAAGCAAATTATATGTCACATTTTATCATTTTTTCAGGTAAAAAGCAAGAATAAACTCACTATCACACGCCCCCTACCTTAGTTTCTGGGAAGTAATGGAGCAGTATTTCTTTATAAGTATGCCCCTTATCAATCATGCCCCGCACACCATCTTGGCTCATCCCCACTCCATGCCCAAATCCACCACCATAAAAAGTAACAGATTTAAGTTTTTCATCTTTATCATATTTAGCATCCATTGCAAAAAAAGCACTTGGTAGCATTTCATAATTTTTTACTTCTGTTGCATCATGCCTATTTATTATTATAGGATCTTGCCCCTCTATCCTTTGCATTGGGGATAAAAATGTGCGTACATTGTACTCTGTTAAAACCTTTATAGTATCGTTGCTACCATAAAAAATCATCTCCATAATATTCCCACCCTGGCCCCTTTTGTGGACTTGGATTTTTTCAACCTGACCGATATCTTCTATCTCTTTGGATCTAAACACCCTATCCTTATCCAAGGCCTTAATTAAAGCAGGATTGGCGCTGTATCTTTTTTTTATTCCAGCATTAACACTTTTCGTGATTTCATCGGCACTCATTGTAACTTCCCAGCGAAACCAGGGTGATTTATTATCGTAGGAATCTATATTTTCACCTTTCATTTTAAAAAATTTATAGGCATTTTCCTCATCTTTCATATCAGACACTATTTCATCTCCATCGTATTGCTTTTTAGAAACTAAATAGATCGGGGTATTTACCGGAAATGTCCCATCTGGATTAGCCCACACCTCACCATAATTAGCTGTATAACCTGGGGATGTTGAAAAACAGTTTGAACTAATAACCTGCCCCTTATATTGCAGAACCTGATTCTTTGTTTCATAAGCCGCCTGGAGTGATATTTCATCAGCTGGTATATTATTATACACCTGGCTATTAGTCGAATCATCAAGATTGGCGCCATATTCCCCAAATTTATTATTTAAAGCATGAACGTAGGCATAGCTCCTTGCTACTATAGCCTGAACCTTACATGCCTCTAGGCCATAGCTAGTTGGCATCTCGCTAGGAATTACGGTAGCCACATAGTCTTCAATGCTTACTTCGTTAATCACCGTGTAGCCCCCTCCATCTTCCCTACAGACTTCTATGGTCCCTGGGTATAAAGGTTCTATATCACGTCTTTTTATTGTTTGTATTTGAAGAAGGGGTTTGCCTTCCTGGTTCACATTAAGTGATTTAATTGTAATTCTAGGTCTTTCTTTAGACATTTTTTTTGCCCACTGCTTTATATCCATCACTTCATCTGCTTGGTAGGTCTTTGTTTCACCATAAAAATCTACTAGAAAAGCTTCACTGCTCTTAATTTTAATATCTTCATGGATTTTATCTTTAAAATCTGTCGTTGTAAGAAGCAGCCGTATACTCTTCATGCTAGGTTTCTTCTTAACAGTAATCGTACTTATCTTTCCATCTTCCATTGAATACTCTATATCTGGTGTTCCAACAATTATATTTTTTAACTTACTCCATGACACGCCATCTTCACTTGTATCATAAATCTTTAAATTTGAAGAAACAGGCAGAAGGCCACTTTTTTCAGTTTCTATATATGAATCCCCTACTCTTATCACTCTATCTTTATACTCCTCATCCTTTATATCAGCACCTATTATCTGTCCATTATTAAGATGCAGATCAACTAATTTGTCTATATAACTTGAATCTAGCAAATCAGTGTAATATGTCTTTGTAATTCCTGATATTAGGACCTCTACGCTTCCGTTTATCACATTAGTAATATAGGCACTTTCTAAGGAAGGATTATTATTAACTACCTCTAATACGCCTAAAATCTCATTGTTTTTTGTTACTACCTTTATTTCCTTATCAATATATGCATCTATTGAAAGTCCCTCAAAACCATATTCACCCTGATCTGTTGCTGCTTTCCATGGTCCTAGGTTTTCATCTGTGCCTGGAGTTCCCAAAACAATAATATTTTCTTCATGAAATTGCAAGGTATTATTTTGCGGATTATCTTTATTAATTTTATCTATTAATTTTGAGTATATATCTATAAATCTTTGCATAGAAACATTTTGATTTATATCATTTTCTTTAGCCTTTAGTTTAATGCTATACTTGTTTTTTGATAGATTACCTAGAATATCCACGACTTCTTTATATGTAAGCAGTTCTCCTGGATAAAACTTATTATCTATACTATCCATATATCCTAGATTCACTACAGCATTAATGTACTTGTCATACCAAAATGAAGGGAGGGTATCTTCTAGTTCTATATTTCTCTCTAGCTGGTTAATCTCATCCTGGCCATAAAATGTATAGGCAATTAATTTAGCTGCATTGGCTCTTGAAATAGAAGTAGAGATTTCTACATCTGCAGTTTCTTCTAAATCAATTTCTTGGTTGGCAGTTGCCATGGTTTCCCAACCTTCTGGCATCAAGTTATATTTTGAAGCAGCTGCGACACCTATCATAAGAACAAGCAATACTATTACCCATATCCCACTTCCTGCATTCATACCTTGATTATAATTTCGGCTTGGCCTTCTTTGCATTTTTACCTCCTTGTACCCTTTTATCGCAAGCTTTTATCTCATAAAGCAGCCTGTACTATGTATATGTTTTAAATGAAAGATTATACGAAAAACTCGCACAAAAAAGTCGCTAGTATAAACTAGCGACTAAAATTCAGTTATACCCCGAAATGCCGTTTCTTGCATTTTGACGCCCTAGCTCATGCCAGGGGGGTGCCTGCAAAACCATTTTTGTCTTCCACTGCCCAAAGGGAATTAGCTTGTGGCCTGACAGCAATACCTTTATCATTAAGGCTCCCAAATCGTAGTTGTAGGTTCAAAATAACAAGAAGGTCGAACACTCCAGGAATGTATAGCTGTTTTGTGCTTTTATTATATCATATATAGATTATATTGCAAGTGTATAGAAAAAACTGCTAATTAATCCATAAGTTTTTTATAAGCATTCCTTGTATTTTAAAGTAATTCCCAAGGTTATGTTTTTCATATTTTACTTTACTCAGTTCTTTTTTAGTTCTTTTTGCTTCTTGTACTCCCTCTTTAAATTCATTTCCAAAACCTTTTTTGACAAAATAAATGTATTTAATTAGTCTCCCAATTAATAAAAATGGTGAATTAATATATCTTTGGAGTACCGGCATATTCTTATAAGCTAAATATATATTATTCCTAGCAGATAGTTTAACTTTAAAGCCATTATGCCTAGTTGCCCCTGTTGTTGCACTTCCAATATGGTAAACAACCGCTTTACTACAGTATATGTTTTTATAGCCATATATATTCGCCCTGTAGCCAATGTCTACATCTTCCATATAGGCAAAAAAGTTTTCATCAAAGTACCCTATTTCCTCAAATATACTACGCCTATATATGGCTGCACCTGCACATGAGCTAAAAATTTGTTTGTTTTCATTATATAAACTTACTGGCTTTCCATCTCCACGTTTTTTTGCCCACCCTAGTACAGAGTACTGATCGCCTGCATCATCAATAAG
>CAYUEJ010000205.1:0-3802 GCA_964442565.1 uncultured Candidatus Epulonipiscium sp. | reverse complement strand
TACTATAGTTGCTGTCATTTCTTTAATTTCCATACTGCTTCTATCTAAGCCCGTATAAGTAACGGAAATATTCATCTTTGCCATAACAGCAGAAAGGGCTATTATTATAGCCGATAGTATAACAAATATAGTTGCCGGATGTGGTAACTTATTTCCAACCCTTTCTATTGCATTTAGTATTCCTTTGTTCTTTTTGTTGCCTTTGTCTCGTGAATTCATTTTGTCTTATCCCTCTTTTTTTCATTATGATGGAGATATTATACCATTTTTTTTATAATTATTCCATAACAAATTTATTCCCCTAAAAAAAAATGGCAGATAAGTCCTTTTTGGGGCACACAACTCTAGTTGCAAAAGCCCCCAAAAGGACTTATCTGCCACACTCTCCCAGCTGGGTAAGGTAAGCATAAGTTCTTATGTTTTAGTTTGCGTCTTTACTTAAAATATGCATTGCTGACTTAACTATATCGTCTGTTGTTAGACCATATTTAATCAATAAGTCATCTGGATTACCTGACTCACCAAATACATCTTTTACACCAACTTTTTTTACTACTGTAGGATGCTGGTCACAAACCACACTAGCAACCCTATCACCTAGGCCGCCAATAATAGAGTGTTCTTCAGCCGTTACAATTCCTTTAGTTTCTTTAGCAGCCCTTATTATAATCTCCTCATCGATTGGTTTAATAGTAGCTATATTAATTACCCTTGCAGATATACCTTGCTCTTTTAAAACTTTGCTAGCTTCTAATGCCTTATGAACCATAATTCCTGTTGCAATTATGGCAACATCATCTCCTTCTACTAGCTCTGAGCCTTTGCCAATTTTAAAGTCATAGCTATCATCGTAGATATCATCTAATGGAATTCTTCCAAGCCTTATATAAACAGGTGATTTTATCTCTGCTGCTGCCATAACACACTTACATGCTTCTATATCATCTGCTGGTGATAGGACAATCATATTAGGTAGTGAACACATTAGTGCTATATCTTCAATAGCTTGATGGCTTCCGCCATCAGGACCTACCGTAATACCCGCATGAGTAGCTGCTATTTTAACATTTGCCTTAGGATAGCAAATAGAATTCCTTATAATTTCAAATGCCCTTCCTGCAGCAAATACTGAAAAGGTTGTAGCAAATGGTATTTTCCCGACACTTGCAAGGCCAGCAGCCATTCCCATCATATTTTGTTCTGCTATACCCACATTAATAAATCTATCTCTATGTGCATTAGCAAACATTTCAGATTTAGTTGCTTTAGAAAGATCTGAATCTAAAACAACTATATCTTTATTTATATTACCTAGTTCTACTAGTGTAGCTCCGTATGATTCTCTTGTTGCCCTTTTCATCACTATTTCCTCCTCATATAATATCTTTATTAGCTTAAGGCTTTACCCAGCTCATCTAGAGCCAACTTTCTTTGTTCCTCATTAGGTGCCATACCATGCCAGTCAGGATTATCTTCCATGAAGGATACGCCCTTACCTTTAATCGTCTTAGCTAGTATTATAGATGGTTTGCCTTTCTTACCTTCTAACGATGCAAAGGCCTTATCTATTTCATCAAAATCATGACCATCACACTCTACCACATTCCATCCAAAGCTCTCCCATCTTTCCTTTAGCCTATCTACATTCATAATCTCTTCTGTTCTTCCATCTAACTGGATTCCATTTTCATCAATTATAGCTATTAAGTTATCAAGTTTAAATTGGACCGCGCTCATGGCTGCTTCCCAAACAATACCTTCTTGAATTTCACCATCACCTAAAACAACATATACCTTACTATCTACATTATTTAGCTTATTACCAAGGGCTATCCCACAGGCATTTGAAAAACCTTGTCCTAATGAACCTGTAGATACTTCAACACCTGGACATTTTTTGGCATCTGGGTGCCCCTGTAGGATGGACCCTAATTGTCTTAAATTTTTAAGTTCTTCTTTGTCAAAAAAACCCTTTTCAGCTAAGGCAACATACTGAGCTGGGGCTGCATGGCCCTTACTTAGTACAAACTTATCCCTGTTTTCCATATTAGGTTCTTTGGAATCTATATTCATTTTTTCAAAATATAGATAAGTTACAATGTCTATTATTGATAAAGATCCACCTGGATGACCTGAACCTGCACTGTAGACTGTTTCAATAATGTCCTTCCTAAGCTCATTTGATATCTTTAATAAATTATTCTTATCCACTTCAAATCCCCTACTTTCATAATCAATGATAGTGTGGCAGATAAGTCCTGTCTGGGACTTATCTGCCACTTTTACTAATATGTTTATCCACTGCTATTAAGCTGACTTTCCGTCCTTATCCTTAGACATTACCGTTGCAATAATCATAAGGGCTAATATTCCAATTAAGACGACTGTTAAACCTAAACCACCAATGAATTCCTGTATCTTACCTAAGAAAATACCTACAAGTGCAAAGTCTGTATCTGAGAATGTTGAGTTTGCAATACCAAGGTTACCTAGTACTGGTAATAGTGCTACTGGTAAAAATGATATTATAACACCATTAACAAAGGAACCTAAAACTGCACCCTTCCTACCACCTGTTGCATTACCAAAAACAGCAGAGGTTGCCCCGAGGAAAAAGTGTGGCACGACCCCTGGTATGATTATTACAAGCCCCATTGCACCTAATACAAACATAGAAACTATACCACCTATAAATGAACTTATGAATCCAATAATTACAGCGTTTTGTGCGTATGGGAATACAATTGGGCAGTCTAATGCTGGCTTTGAATTTGGCACTAATTTAGTTGAAATACCCTTAAATGCTGGTACTATCTCAGCAAGTACTAATCTTACACCATTTTGTATTAATATAAATCCTGCCGCAAATGTAAGTGCCTGTATTAAAGAATATACAATGAAGTTAGTTCCACCTGATAGGCTCGATTCTACAAAGTCTTTACCTGCTGCTACAGCAACTATTATATAAAGAACTAGCATTGTTAGTGAAATAGATACCACTGAATCTCTTAGGAAACTGATTGATTTAGGAACGTTCATCTCTTCAGTAGATTTCGAGTCTTTACCCACAGCTTGCCCTATATATCCCGCTAGTGCATATGAAACTCCTGCAAAGTGTCCTAATCCTACACTATCATTGCCCGTAATCTTCTTCATAAATGGTTCTAATATGGCTGGTGATAGTACCATTGACAGACCTAAGGCCAATGAACCTGTAAATATTAGATGTACTCCCCCCATACCTGCTGAAACTAAGATAACAGCAATCATACATGCTAAATACAGGGTATGGTGGCCTGTTAAAAATATATACTTATACTTGGTAACCCTTGCTATAAATAGATTTGCTATCATGCCAAAAGTCATAATCAAAGCTGTAGCCGTACCGTATTCTTGAATAGCCATAGCAACAACGGCTTCATTGTTAGGTATAACCCCCGAAATGTTAAAACCCTCCTGGAACATGACTCCAAATGGGTCTAAGGATCCAACAATTACACCTGCTGCCGCGTTGATAACCACAAAGCCTACCATAGCTTTTAGGGTTGATTTGATAATAGTATCTACACTTTTTTGTTGAAGGATGAGGCCTACTAAGACTATAATACCTATTAATACTGCTGGTTCAGATAAGAAATCCACAAAAACCTTTAAAATTCCACTCATTTTAATTCCTCCTTAAAATATATTATTATAGGCGTTTGTGAAACGCCACAACCCGCATAAATACGGGATATTTTTGTGTATAAAAAATGTAACTCCTCACTGATTTATGGTAAAATTGAAGTATCATCAATCAAAT
>CAYUEJ010000204.1:1530-3826 GCA_964442565.1 uncultured Candidatus Epulonipiscium sp. | reverse complement strand
TAAAATCAGGGTTGAAAAATGGTGTTTTCCCACTCATTTTCGACCCCAAAATAGGCCTCCACCTACCATATGTTGTATCTAAACCCTACTTTTTCGCCTCTGAGGTACTAGATGTCATCAGAACTATACTCTCAACGTGGTTTGTCTGTGGAAAAAGATCAACTGCTTGTATCCCTTTAACCTTGTATCCATTGTCAAGCAAAAATTCTAAATCCCTAGCCTGTGTTTCCGGATTACATGATATATATATTATTTTCTTAGGTTTTAACTTGCACATAGATGACAAGAACGCTTCATCACTTCCTGCTCTTGGGGGATCCATTATAACTGCATCTATTATCTCATTCTTTGCTGCTAGCTCCGTCATAAATTCACCAGCATCTGCCCTGTGAAAACGGACATTATTACTATTATTTACCTTAGCATTTTTAATGGCATCTTTTACACCGTCTTCATTTATTTCTACACCAATAACTTCCCTTACTTTAGATGCGGCTATTAGTGAAATAGTACCAATACCAGAGTAGGCATCTATTATTTTCTCATTCCCCTTAAAGTCGGCCATTTCTAAGGCTTTACTATATAGTACTTCAGTTTGTACTGGGTTTATTTGATAAAATGACTTTGATGATATTCTAAATCTTAGTCCACAAAGTTCATCCTCTATAAAGCCCTTGCCGTACATATTTGATTCCGTCTCACCTAAAATCATAGATGTGTTTTTGTTATTAACATTTAAAATCATGGTTATTATTTGGGGGTGCTTCTTTTTTAAGATGTTTACAAAGTTCTTCTTGCCATGGAACATATGATGGGATGTAACTAAAACCACCATTACCTCACCTGTATTATAGGCTGTTTTTATAAGGACATGCCTTAGAAATCCCTGGCCAGTATCTTCGTTATAGGGCTCCATTTTATATTTTTTCATAATGCCTTTTATAGTTTTTATTATTGGATCTGCTATAGAATCTTGTATAAGGCACTTTTCTATGTCTACTATATCATGGGTGTTTGTCTCGTACATGCCTGCTATTATTTTTCTGTTTTTATCATAGCCAAATGAGTAGCAGATTTTATTCCTATATTCATAAGGATTATCCATTACTAGTATTTTCTCCACTTTACCAAACTTACCTAGTAATTTCTGTACCTGTTGCTGCTTATACTGATTTTGATCTTCGTTGGACAAATGTTGTAGCTGACATCCACCACATTTCCCGTAATATTTGCAAGGCGGTTTTACATACCTGGTTTTATCTATATTAACTTTCTGACTCACCACAACCCCTCCTTAAGGGTAAATTATATAATACCCTTTATTATACCACACTAGCTCCAATAACAAAGGGGTGGATGTAGTATAACTGGCACTTTTGCAACCTAAGTTGTGTGTGCCAGTTATACTATATCCACCCCCAGATTATTAGCCTACGCTTTTAATCCCAGTTATTGCCTTAGTCGGGCATTTCTCCTCGCATACGCCACAGTCAACGCACTTTGAGTTGTCGATGTAGGCTACTTTATTTTTCAAGGTAATAGCTCCTGCCTCGCAGTTTCTAACGCAAATACCACATCCAATACATGCTACTTTACAGTTAGCTTTTGCATCCTTACCCTTATCTTCCGACATACAGTTTACGTGGTATGTAGACTTTGCTGGTATAAGGTGAATAATCTCTTTAGGACATGTTCGTACACAGGTTCCGCATGCTGTACACTTGTCTGAATCTACAACTGCTACACCGTCCCTTATGGTCATTGCCCCGAATACGCATACTTTCTCACAGCTTCCTAGACCTAGGCAGCCATATGAACAAGATTTTGATCCGCCGCCTGGTATAAGCGCCGCGTCACGGCAGTCTAAGATACCATAGTACTCGTTCTTTTCCTTAGCATTTTCATTGGTGCCTCGGCATGCTACTATAGCCCTTTTCCTCTCTAATATCTCTACTGTGGTTCCTAATATTTCTGCGATTTCTGTAGTGTTTTCATCGTTGTTTACAAAGCAGGCGTTTGGTTTTACAATGCCTTCTACTACAGCATTGGCAAAGGCCGAGCAGCCTGCATACCCGCAGCCACCACAGTTTGCTCCTGGTAGTTTTTCTAAAACTAGCGCTACCTTTTCATCTACTTGGACAGCAAATTTTTGCGCTGCATATCCTAGTCCTGCTCCAAATATTAGCCCAAGGCCACTAATTGTGGCGACGGGGTATATAATACTTGTTATATCCATTTATTATTCGCCTCCTTATTAAATTAGTCCTTGGAATCCTAAGAATGCAGTAGCCATAAA
>CAYUEJ010000204.1:0-1520 GCA_964442565.1 uncultured Candidatus Epulonipiscium sp. | reverse complement strand
CAATTGTAAAGCCTAATGCGCCGCCTACCCCGTGGATAAGTGATTCTAATAGGTTGTATTCTTCCTGCATGTTAATTATTGCCACCCCAAGCACTGCGCAGTTTGTTGTAATTAATGGTAGGTAAACTCCTAATGCTGCATATAGTGAAGGGCTTGATTTTTGAATAATCATTTCTACTAGTTGTACTAGTGATGCTATAACTAAAATAAATGCTAATGTATATAAGTATTCTATTCCACGTGGTACCAGAAGTACGTTATATACAATATGTGTAATAACTGATGCTAAGGCCATAACAAATGTTACTGCCATTCCCATTCCCATTGCTGTTTCAACTTTTTTTGATACACCTAGAAATGGACAAATACCAAGGAATCTAGTTAAAACAAAGTTATTAACTAACATTGATCCTAAAAATAAAAGTAATAAATTCATTGTGGCCCCCCTATCTTACTGTTTTTTTTGATTTGTAAATATTAAGTAATGCCATTATTATTCCTAGTGCAAAGAATGCTCCTGGCGTCATAATCATAATAAAGGCTGGTTGATATCCTGATGGCATAACCTGCATATTTAAAAGTGTCCCCGCTCCTAGAAGTTCCCTTACAGACCCAAGCACAGTAAGTGCAACTGTAAAGCCAAGCCCCATTCCAAGTCCATCAAAAATTGAAGATATCATAGTGTTTTTTGAAGCATATGCTTCTGCCCTTGCTAGAATTAAGCAGTTTACTACAATAAGTGGCAAGAATATACCAAGTGAGCTATATAAACCTGGCACATATGCTTCTAGTAGCATTTCAATAATTGTAACAAAACTTGCGATAATAATAACAAATGATGGAATCCGAATTTTATCTGGAACAACTTTTCTAACAAGGGATATAGTGGCGTTAGAACATATGAGAACTACCGTTGTTGCAAGCCCCATACCTATAGCGTTTTCCACACTAGTTGTAACCGCAAGTGTGGGGCACATTCCAATTACCTGTGTAAATATTGGGTTTTCTTTAATTATCCCATTATTTAGTCTTTCAAATAACTTTTTCATTGTACTCCTCCCCCTTGGCTTTGTACGTATTCAATTGCCTTATTTACCCCTTCTGTAACTGCAACAGATGTAACTGTTGCCCCTGTTATAGTTGTAACCTCATCATCTGCTACAGCACCACCTGTTGAAACTTTAAGCCTAGTTACTTTCTCTTTGAACTGGTCTGTGAAGCTAGGGTCTGAAGCATTATCCCCAAGTCCTGGTGTCTCTGCACTTGCTAGGATTTTAATACCCTGCACTACCCCATCATTACTAATTCCAACCATGATTTCAATAGGAGCTGCATATCCTTTAGAAGTTACTCTGACAGCATACCCTACCATTTCACCATTTTTTTTCCCTATTTGAACCTCTTCTACCACATCACTAGATGTTCCTTCTGCAAAACTATCAGCTTCTGGCAGTACTTCTTGCATAGCCGCATTTTTTGCCTCTAGCTGCTGCCTTGCTATTGGCTCTTTTGTTATTTCA
>CAYUEJ010000203.1:0-3831 GCA_964442565.1 uncultured Candidatus Epulonipiscium sp. | reverse complement strand
CAGTTATGGCCGTTTAACTTCGGTGAGATTACTTCGGCCAAAAGACACATAAGCCCAATAAACAATGCTAATTGCCCAAAGTATAGGCCCATTAATAAAGGCGATGGTATATTACCTCCTAGCTTGTATAAAATTAGCTCACCAATTGCAAATCCTATTAACCCACCTATTCCACTAAAAAATACGAGTAGTGGATTTATTTTTCCATTGCTCATTTTGTTCCCCCTTTGCTATCCTGTGTTGTTAGTTGTTTATTCCCACATCTGGAAGCTTTTCTTGCCCTACTGCGTGGAATAAATAGCCTTCTTTCAAATATAAATTATAATATTTTTTACATGCCTTGATGTATATTAGGTCCTCTAGATGAAATCCACCCATAATCCTAACTAGCTCAATACCACTTGTTCTCTTTTCATGAATACAACCAACGCTTAGCTGAGCACCTTGCTTTTCCGCATTTAATATATACTGCATTAAGTCGCTATAATAATCCCCGAAATAATACTTTTCTTCGTAAGGGTTCTTTTGTGTGTAGCGGTAGGTATATATATTTATACTAGATGTGTCACCTAAAGTTAAGTAAAGCTTCTCAAATAAATCTTGTTTAGTTAATGTTCCTTGTTCTCCGTACTTTACTGCTATATTAGCCCGACTTAATAGTTCCTCCTCAAAGGATTTTTTAAACACCTTATCAGATAAAATATGCTGCTCACAAACTTTAATAAGACGCTTAATGAATTCTTCCTTCCCCTCATCTAATAAGGCATGGGGGGAGCCTAAAAATCTTTCGTCAAAATAAGAGTCCTCTACCCTTTGTTTTTCCATAGTTTGTAATAATTCATCTACTACCTTCTTATAATACTTTTCAATATTTTTTTCTAGATATTCATCCTGATTCTTTTCGTATAATAAGACTCCTTTATAAATAAGGTCTCCTATTTCATTTAGTAGTTCTACCTGCCTAGTACTTTTTTCATAAATCTCCTGTATCTTTGTTTCATAGATATTAGCTAATTTTATTTGAACCTTAAGGATTAAAATTTCTAGTTTTTTCTGATATATAGTAGAAAAGAAGAGCTTTTTTATTCTTCTCATGTTAGCTTTTTCAGCGAGGGGAACCATACGAAGTCCTTGCATATTAATTGTCCTGCTATATAATTCATCAAGATTAGCTTCAAGATTAGCTAAATCTTGAGTTAGTATCCTTTCTATGCCATGGAGCTCTAGTAGGATGCTTTTTTCCGAGCCTTTTTCTGACCAAAAAAACATTTGCTCATTTTCTGGGTCCTCATTATCCATGTAGGTCTCTAGAGTATCCATTGCTACTTTTTCAAAGTTATCACGGAAAAAACCCTGTGCCACATCTGCATATAGGTTATACTCTAGTTCCCTAAAGCTTTGATTAGCTGCATCTCCTGATCTTATATTGGCAGATAAAATCCCTTGCATATCTTCAAGTCCCTCTTTGTCTGGAACAATAGTAGAAGCTTTTCTTCCTAAGGATATTCTATCATAACCAAAGTTTTGTTTATATAGTCTTTCGTTTTCGATTCCCTTGGTTTTAATCTTTTCTAAAATATAATTATAAAAATGATGCAAAACTGTAAATGCAATTCTTTGATTTGGCCTTTGTATCCTCCCAAATCCTAGGGAAACATATAAGTTTCTACTCCCACTAGCAATAAGCTGCTGCTTAAATTTACCATCATTATATATTTGGTTATTTGTCTCGTTATAGGCTTTAGAATCATATCTATTTTTTAGTACATTCATTGCTGCAATCATACGATAGTTATTTTCCATATGTTTTTTTGATAAAATACCATGCTCATTTTTATTGCTTAGTAAATAGTTTAGATTAAAAAGTGGGCCTCCATCTTCTGCAATCTCGATTACAATATCTCTTTCTAGTACCTCTAAATTCCCCTTAAAAGCAAAGTCTTTAGATTGCATATATTCTAGTTCCCTAAAAAAACTCATAGATATAGCACAGTTAAGGCTATAATTATCTTCCTCTTGCTCTTGTATTAAACCATAAAAATCCATAGTTACTTGTTTGAATGTCTCGCCTAGTTTATTTTTTAAAAGGACCCCTATATCCTGTACAAGGATATTTAAGGGGTCAGTTACATGTGAAATAATACAAATATGCACTTTCTCACATGTAGCATAAAGGCTCCCAACAGTTGAGATTTGGTTTCTTATTTTGCCTATTGTTTGGTTTAATTCTAAAAGCTTTTTGGAGTCCTTATAAAATATATGATGTAGGTTTTGGCGGTATTTGCTATCTTTATCTTTAGGGCTACTGGATTCAAAATAATATATCCCTTCTTCTTTTTGACCTATATTTTGGGCTATTTGAAGAAAAAGCATCCCCTCGCCATTTTTCCACTTTTCCAATACTTCTTGCTGAATATGGCTAAGAGCTTCTTTCGACTCATCACCTATAAATACAAAAAGTATTGGATTCCTAATGGTTCTTGTTTCATCACCCTTATAAATCTCTTGTGCTATTTGCTGCTCATACATCCATGAGAAATCCTCAAGCAAGTTTTCCATAAGTCCTCCCAAATATATTTTCAAATATATTATTTCAGGTTTCTTCTAATTTCACTTAATTTAAACAATACTTGCTTATAAAAAGTGTAAATAGTTTCGCCGTCTATTATTTCATCTTTACTATAGTCTAGTTCTTCTTTTCTTGCTGTATATGTGCTTATTAATTCATCTAGTGTTTCAATTAATCCGCTAATATCTTCTGAAGATGTTAGCTGCACATTTCTTCTTTCTGATTTTTTCATAATAATTGCTTTTTGCCTGCTAGATAAGCCAATAAAGTTTTTATAGATTTCGTATTCGTAGTTATTTTTCACACTTAAAAGATTAACAAAGGGCTCCCATAGGTCTTCTTCCACATCTTTATCGTAGACATATAGGGCACCTTTTTTGCAGATGGTCCCTGTATACATAACCTGAATGAATTGGTCTACTAGCTCATCTTCTTCCTTATGCTGGTCTATTATTGCCTTTATCTGACTTATCTTTGATTCAATCGAATGAATCTTTGCAAGTTCTTCTTTTGCCATATCAATTATATAAGGTGATCTAATAAAGTTCTCCTTTGCCATATCTTCGTTAATACTCCTAAAGATATCTTTTCTGCTTACTTCTTCTATTCCTTCTTTTAGTAAGTCATTTAAATTCCTATGGCATCTTTGAAGCTCACCCATATTTGGCTTATCCGAGCCTAGGTTAAATTCATAAGCAGATGTTATCTGGTTAATATCAAAGTCTTTTGTAAAAACACACTCATATCTATTACTTGTTCCCTGCTCTGTGTCCTTTTGGCGGATAACACCTTTTTCTAATGCTTCATCAAAAATAACTCGTATATTTTGGTTATGCTCCTTAATTCTAGGATTTACATAGGTATCCCCCCAGGAAGACTCTGGAATAGGTGATGGTAGGTAGGCCCAGTTTTCCTTATCTGTTTGAACTAAGTGGCGCCCTATTCCTTCCCTATCAAGTATGGTTTTTTCGTAGCTTTCTTCGTAAACTTTAAGAGGTGTATACACATAAAGTGGTATACCATTTTTGGTATTTAACCAGAAAATCCTATTCCTAACCTTACTCTCTTTAATGGTAAAATTAGATTTTCCTATGGCGTTAGTTTGGTAGTTTCTAATTCCTTTTAAAATGCTTGGCGCTTGTACTGGCACAGATACAAATCCCCATGATGGGAAGTGAAGATGGCCTGTGCTATTTGTCATATGGAATATGGAAATTGCATCCTCATCAAGCTGGCTTGCTATCTGTCTTTCTACTAACTTA
>CAYUEJ010000202.1:0-3841 GCA_964442565.1 uncultured Candidatus Epulonipiscium sp. | reverse complement strand
TGTTCCCCTAATATCTGATTTCATATTTTCTTTAGTGGCCACCCCATAACTTACAGATACCTTCATTCCTGTAAAGCCATTGCTTTCGACATTTTTTGCTTTGCTTAAATCCTGTATCCTTTTAACTACTAACTCGGCATCTTCCCTTTTAGTTTCTGGTAATATAATAACAAATTCATCCCCACTAATCCTAGCAACTATATCATGCATCCTACAGCCATCTGTAATAACGTTGGCGATACTAACTAAAAGGTCATCCCCTGCTTTATGTCCAAATGAGTCATTTATAAGCTTTAAACCATTGGCATCCCCCATTATAATGCTAATTGGTAGGTTGCTTTTTATATCTAGCTTTGTTATATTTTCTTCAAAATATCTTCTGTTATATAAGCCTGTTAGTTGGTCATTATAGGATAGGTAGTTCAGTTCCTTGTTTTGCATTGATATATTTTCCTTATCCAGCTCTACCTGCTCAACCAAATCCTGGGTCTTACTAAGTGCTAGATTTAGTGTTTCTTTAATTCTTTTAAACGGATCCTTGGATTCAACTGGAATCCTATACCTAATATTATCTTCCAGGTTAATCTTTCTTATATCCTCATCTAATTTTAATAAAGGTATTAAAAAACTCTTCCTTTGAATAGATGTAAAAGAGAAAAAGATAATTACTGATATAGTTGCAGCAATAAATAGTATCCTCCACAGGTCACTATTACCACCTTTGAAATCTTTTAAAGCTACAAAATTACCTATTGTCCAGTCGGTATTATCCACTGGTTTATATGTTAAATAGCCATCTTCTCCATCTAATTTAACCTCTATTTGGCCCATTTTTACACTTTGGATTTTATCATATATCCCAGGTCCTAATGAGTCAATATTTATAAGCCCCGACCCTTTATTGTACTTATACTTAGGATGGGCTAATACATTCCCTGCCCCATCGATTAAAAAAGAATATCCTGACCCTTGAACCTTGGTTCTTTCAACTTGTTTAACTATCTCTTGTAATGTAATATCGGATGAAATAATCCCCATAAATATACCCTTATCATTGTATACTGGTTTTGATACGGATATTATGCCTCCTCCATCCCTAGCATCTATATATATCCCTGAGATAACTAGTTCATTTTTTGCAATTGCCTCAATATACCATGGCCTTGTTCTTACATCGTAGTCATTACCTGGATTCCAGTTATCACTATTTATAATCCTATTATTTTTATCCCCGTAATATATTGATTGAATAATACTACTATTATCTGCAAGCCTTGTCACATAGTTAGTCAGTTCATCATCTGTCCATGAATTAGTTGCTATAATCTCTGCAGATATATTTATATATTGAGTATATCCTTTTATTGTACTCTCTATATCCTTCGCTAGATGCTCTCTTGTAGTAATTAGGTTATTCTTTTTTTCTTTTTCTACCATTTTATTCAAATATACATATTGAGTAATTAATCCTGCAACAATAACAAGCGTAAGTACAATACCTAATATCTTGAATCTATTTTGCATGGATTCGATAAAATCACCTCCTAAGCTCTATATATATGTTTTTAAATCTTAGCTAAAATCTTATGTTCACCATTGAATGCATAAAATCTCCAATTACCATCTGTTCCTCTTTTTAAAATATATGGTACCTCAAGCATCCTCATATGCAAGGGTTCTTTAAAGTTTTGAATATCATAAGTCTCGTGTACAACTATAGCACAAGTATCTGCATCTATATATTTTTTTTGTATAACCTGGTAGGATAGAAGTTTTTCCTTAATGTTCCTTTGTATATATGGATACACTTCTTTGTATAGGGGACTATCGTATACAACATAGTCTTCTAAATACATATAATTATTACTATTGATTGCATCTACAAATCCATTTAAATATTTACCTACGGCATCTTCAATCTCTGTTGCCCCTACCCTATTTACTGCACCTGCCATTAAGATTTTTGGCTCATATGTGTGGGAGCTAGTTCCTCCAACTTCCCTTGTTTGTATGTCTACTATTATATCCCTAGCCTCTAATGTTTCATTAGGGTCACTGATTTCATATTCTAGTAGGTAAAGCTCTTTTTGTTGCCTATAGATTCTATTATAGATTTCTTCTAGGTCACCTACATTTCTAATGTTTATATAAAACCCATTAGTATTTGTAGCAAGGTTGCTTAATACACCCTCATCTATGCTATCGCCTATACCTATTATAAAAACAGGAATTCCGTATCTACTTGCAGCATCTAAGACATGGGCCGGCGTGGTTGTACTGTTATTATCCATCCCATCGGTAAAGGCAATAACACATTTCGCCCCATTCTGCACTGCTGTTTTATTAACAGCCGCTAATAAGGCATCATATAGACTTGTCATATTACCTAGTTGCAAGTAATCTATTTCATCCCTAATAGCCTGTTTATCATTAGTAAATTCCTCTAGTGTATATACCCCATCGCTAAAGGCCGTTAATTCTACCTTATCTCCTACTCCAAATTGAACATTTTCTAAAAAGTTACTCATAACATATTTGGCACTTTCAATCGGGCCACCTTGCATGCTACCACTAACATCTGCTACCATATTAATGTTTAAGCTTTCATGTTGGTTTAGCTGCATAACCTTTGTTATTTGTTTTTTCATGTATTCACTATCATGGCTAAGCTTTTCAGATAGATAAAAAAACTCCTGTCCAAGTCCTGCTGGTACTTGATCTGTTAATGTATCTTTAATGTTTAAATATAGCTTTACTTTGGGGTACTCCGATGTATCTACTTGATCTATTAAAATCTGTAGGTTATCATGTTCAACTGAAATAACCCTATATATCTCTTCTAGCAGTGCTAATTTTTGCTTTGCATCTACAAAGTTCTTTTTACCTATTAAGGACTCTATATCTACTATTAGGGTTTCCATTTCTTTTAGTTCACTTTCTCTTGCCCGTGTGGAATCCCCTTGACGTAGCTCCTGGAGCATTTTTGCTAGTTCATCTTTGTTTTTTGTAGCAACTTCTTGCTCAAAAACTGATATCTTATCCCAGAAGCCTTCTATTTCATCTATTTCCTTATTAGATATAATATCCTCACTTTGTCTTATGAGTTTTTCGTATTGTTCTAATTCATCATCTAAAATATACTGCCCAAAAGCAGCCTTATGCTCTTCAAGCTCCATTGCAAAAGATGTTATGGTTTCTAGTTCAAGTTGCTCCCTTTTAGCCTTTTGTTGCACAACAAAAAACGTTGCACCTACACTTGATATTGCAAGAACTAAAATTAAACTGATTACAACTACTATAAACTTTTTAGGCTTTTGGGCCTCTTTAGGCTTCTTGCCAGCTACCTCCTTATTACCCGATAACTTTGCTCCACATCCAGTACAAAATACACCTTCTTCAGAATTTTTCTGCCCACATTGCTCGCAAAACATGGTGTCTCCCCCTCTTTATCTATATGTATTTTCAGAATTCATAGCATTTTTAATATATCATGATAGGCATGTACAATCAAGCATTTAGTTAGCTTTTATGTCGAATAACCCCCCATTTCTTTTATCAAGTTTTTGGGGGGGTATCTCATTTTAGAAACACTGAAAGCTTTCTATTCTTCTTAGATCCATACCAAAGTAAACCCACCTTCTATCATTCCATTGAAATCCTGCAACAGACCTGCGGCCCACATAGGTTAGCCATGCCCAAAACCCCTGCCCTCTTGTTGGCCAAATATAGACAAAGCGGAAAACACACGGCCTAATTGCTCCTTGGTCTATGAATTTTGTGCTTGCCCCTGGCCCCTGTGCAGATTTTGTGCTTTTAGCCGGAGTAAAGTTAGGTGGTGGCG
>CAYUEJ010000201.1:0-3846 GCA_964442565.1 uncultured Candidatus Epulonipiscium sp. | reverse complement strand
TATTAGAACAAAATCTTTAGGCTCTAATAACAAGAAAAACGTTGTTAATGCAACACTTGAGGGTCTTGAAACACTTAAGACACCTTCAGTTGTAGCAAGACTACGTGGTAAGACAGTAGAAGAGCTTATAGGATAGGAGGAATGTTCAGGTGGTTAAATTAAAAGTGAAACTTGTAAAATCCACAATCGGGGCAATTCCCAAACACAAAAAAACCATAGAGGCGCTTGGTTTGAAAAAGCTTAACAGCGTAAAAACTCATGACGATAATGTAGCGATTCGTGGAATGCTAAATCATGTAAGACATTTAGTAGAAGTTGAAGAAATAGAAGCGTAGTAAGCAAGTAAAAAAAGGAGGTGCCTAAGAGATGAACCTAAGTCAATTAAGCCCAGCAGAAGGCTCCAAAAAAACTAGAAACAGAGTAGGTAGAGGACATGGATCTGGTAATGGAAAAACAGCTGGTAGAGGACATGATGGACAAAACTCTCGTTCAGGTGGAGGAGTAAGGCCAGGTTTTGAAGGTGGACAAATGCCTTTATACAGACGTTTGCCAAAACGTGGATTTACAAATAGAAATAGTTTGGACATTGTAGGTATAAACTTATCAATGTTAGATAGATTCGAAGATGGAAGCACAGTAACAGTTGCATCCTTAATAGAAGCTGGAATTATCAAAAACCCAAGAGACGGTGTAAAGATTCTTGGTAATGGAGAAATTACTAAGAAATTAGTAGTTCAGGCAAATGCATTTAGTGCATCAGCTAAAGAAAAAATCGAAACTGCAGGTGGAAAAGCAGAAGAGGTGATGTAGGTGTTTAAGACCCTAAAAAACGCTTGGAGGGTTCCAGAATTAAGAAAGAAAATAATCTACACTTTGTGGATGTTTGCTATAATTAGGATTGGAGCGCATATACCAGTACCTGGTGTAAATGCAAGTGCAATTGAAGGATTAATGTCAGGGGATAATAATGTTCTTGGATTATTAGACGTTGTTTCTGGAGGTGCATTTAAGAGTATGGCTCTATTTGCAATGGGAGTAGGACCTTACATTAATGCATCTATTATTATGCAGCTTCTTACAATAGCTATCCCAAAGCTAGAAGAGCTTTCTAAAGAAGGCGAAGATGGTAGAAAGACTATTGATAAATATACTAGATATGTAACACTAGCATTAGCAATAATTCAATCATGGGGAATGACATTTTCCCTTAGGAATTATAATATTCTAAATGATACAAGTGTATGGGGATACTCATTAGCTATTATTTCATTTGTGGCAGGATCAATGCTTGTAATGTGGATTGGTGAACAAATCACTGAAAAGGGCTTAGGCAATGGAATATCATTAATTATATTTATAAATATCGTTTCCAGGCTTCCACAAGGTGCAGGAGTACTTATAGAGTATAAGAAACCTGTAGCAACAGTATTACTACTGTTATTATTCCTTGCAATCATTGCTTTCGTAGTTATAATGTCACAAGGGGAAAGAAGAGTACCAGTACAATATGCAAAAAGAACAACAGGAAGGCGTGTATATGGAGGTCAATCCACACACATCCCAATTAAGGTAAACTTATCAGGAGTACTTCCAGTAATTTTTGCAATGTCTATGATTCAGTTTCCGGAAGTTATTACGGGATTCTTTGTGGCAAATCCAACAGGTACTTGGGCAACAATACTTAATAACCTAAAATGGACAGAGCCGATCGGTGCAGTAATATATATTTTGCTTATACTATTTTTCACATTCTTTTATTCTACAATTGCATTCAACCCAGTTGAAGTTGCAAATAATATGAAGAAAAGTGGTGGATTTGTTCCAGGTATAAGACCAGGGAAGCCAACATCAGATCATTTAACAAAGATTGCAACTCATGTTACACTTATGGGAGCTATTTTTCTAGCTATAATAGCTACTATGCCAGTTGTATTCTCAGCAATCTTTAAGATGCAAGTAACATTTGGAGGAACATCACTACTAATTGTAGTTGGTGTAGCACTTGAAACTGTTAAATCTCTTGAGTCACAAATGCTTATGAGAACGTATAAAGGATTTTTATAAAGAAAGATAGAAGTGGGGAGGTAGCTGGGATATGAATATAATTCTACTAGGAGCTCCAGGCGCAGGTAAGGGGACACAAGCTGAAACACTAATACAACTTTATAATGTTCCTACAATTTCCACGGGGAATATATTTAGAGATCATATTGCCAAAGAAACCGAACTTGGTAAGAAGGCAAAAGAATATATAGACCTAGGGCAACTTGTTCCAGATGAATTAGTAATAGAGCTAATTAAGGATCGGATTATACAAGAGGATTGCAAAGATGGAATGATTACGGATGGTTTTCCAAGGACTATTCCACAAGCAGAAGCTTTTGATGCAATGCTAGGTGAATTAGGAAGAACAATAGATTACGTTATTGATGTAGAGGTACCACATGAAGCCATAATAGGGCGTATGGCAGGAAGGACATCATGTCCAGAGTGTGGAGGAACTTTCCATAACGTTACAAAAAAAGAAAAGACAAAAGGAATTTGCGACTTTTGTGGGGCGAAACTTGTACAACGGGCTGATGATAACGAAGAGACTGTAAGAAAGAGATTGGAAATATATCAAGCTCAAACAGAACCTTTGATTAATTATTATGCCAAGCAAGGCAAACTCATTGAACTAGATGGAATTGGTGATGTAGCCCAGGTAAGGCAAAGACTAAAGAACGCATTAGGAGTGAATTAAGGTGGCAATTTCCATTAAATCTGATGCGGAAATAAACAAAATGAGGCAAGCAGCTGACATATTGGTAAAGACTCATGAACTTATAGCCAACCATATAAGGGCGGGAATAACAACAGGGGAACTTGACAATATAGCTGAGAGCTACATTATTAGCCAAGGAGCAATACCTTCGTTTAAAGACTATGGCGGGTACCCAGCTACTATATGTGCATCAATCAATGATGAGGTAGTACATGGAATTCCTTCAAAGAGGAAATTGCAACAAGGTGATATAATTTCAGTAGACATAGGTGTATACTTTAATGGATATCACTCGGATGCAGCTCGTAGTTATGGTATTGGAGAATTATCACCAGACATGAAAAAGCTTATAGATGTAACTAAGCAAAGTTTTTACGAAGGTTTAAAATTTGCAAAAGATGGACATCATTTAAGTGAGGTATCCCAAGCAATCCAGAAGTATGTAGAAAGTAATGGTTTTTCGGTTGTTAGAGATTTAGTCGGTCACGGAATCGGCAAGGAGCTACATGAAGAACCACAAATACCTAACTACAAAACACCTGGAAGGGGACCAAAGTTACGTAAGGGAATGGTATTAGCCATAGAACCTATGGTAAATATGGGAACATGGGAAGTTAATGTTCTAAGTGATGATTGGACAGTTGTAACGAGAGATGGCATGCCATCTGCACATTATGAGAACACAATAGTTATAACAGATGATGAACCCGAAATTCTCACTATACCTAAAGAGGATACTGAGGTGAAATAAATGGAAGCTGAATATGTTATAGGACAATTGGTGTTTTCAAAAAGTGGCCATGATAAAGGAAGGTTATTCATCATTGTTGATATTGAAGGTGAATACCTGTACTTGGCTGATGGTAAAGTACGCAAAATAGAAAAACCCAAAAAGAAAAAAAATAAACATGTTCAAAAAGTGAATTATGTTATAGAAGAAGTAAAGGAAAAAATTCAAGAAGAGAGCACGCTAAATAATGCTGAACTGCGTAAAGCAATTAAGAAGTATTTAGAAGCATCTTCCAAACAGCGAGGAGGTTTGTAACTTGGCTAAAGGTGATGTAATCGAAGCTGAAGCAACT
>CAYUEJ010000200.1:0-3854 GCA_964442565.1 uncultured Candidatus Epulonipiscium sp. | reverse complement strand
ATGATCCTTATATTTCAGTGCATGCAGCCTGGGGCTTATCACGCCATATTAACTACGCAGAGTCACTTGATGAAGTATTATCATGTGCAGACTATATATCAGTTCATGTTCCATTATTAGAAGATACAGCCAAGATGTTCAACAAAGATGCTTTTGCCAAAGTTAAACCTGGACTTAGGCTGCTTAACTTTTCAAGGGCAGGGCTTATAGATAATGAAGACCTTAAGGATGCTATAGACGAAGGGATAGTAGCTTGCTATGTAACAGACTTCCCAACAGAGGATGTTTTGGGTAATGATAATATTATCGCAATCCCACATCTAGGGGCTTCCACCCCAGAATCTGAGGAAAACTGTGCAGTAATGGCCGTAAACCAAACAAGGGATTATCTTGAGAATGGAAACATTGTAAATTCTGTTAACTTCCCGCACTGTGAAATGCCATGGAACACTAACTGGAGAATTACAATTATGCATAAGAACGTACCTAACATGGTTGGCCAAATTACAAGTGCCCTAGCTAGAGAGCATATAAATATCATGGATATGATAAATAAGAGCGCTGGGGACTGGGCCTACACAATAATTGATACATCAACAGAGATAAGTGCATCAACCCTTCCAGCTCTTGAGAAGATTGAAGGAATTATTAGAATGAGATTATTAACCAAGTAAATTTTATTTGGTACATGTTTATTGGGGCTTTCCAACACTAATGATAGTGTGGCAGATAAGTCCTTTTTGGGGCATTCCAACACTAATGATAGTGTGGCAGATAAGTCCTTTTTGGGGCTTTTCAACGCTAGTTGCTTGCCCCAAAAAGGACTTATCTGCCACTTTTTTTGATATTTAAGGGAGGAAACAAAATGAAAGAATTATCATTGCATATATTAGATATTATACAAAACAGTGTAAGGGCAAAGGCTACAGTTATAGAACTTACAATAAATGAAGACCTTAATAATAATATATTTGAAATACTTGTTAAAGATAATGGCAAGGGAATGACAAAAGAGTTAATAGAAGAGGTGAAAAATCCTTTTACTACAACTAGGACAACTCGCAAAATAGGCCTAGGCATTCCACTTCTCCTAGAAGCTTCTCAAAGGTGTGAAGGGGATCTGGAGATACAAAGTAAGGAGGGTGTTGGAACCACTTTAAGAGCTTACTTTAAGCATAATCATATAGACCGCGCCCCAATGGGGGATCTTGTGAATACTATCACGATGTTGATTCTTTCTTCACCAGAAATAAGATATATATTCACTTATTCCATAAAAAGTAATAATTTTACTATGGATACAAAAGAAGTAGAAGAAATTTTAGAAGGTGTGCCCATTAACGATTTGACGGTTATTAAGTGGCTGGAAGACTATCTTAATGAAAATATAGCAGCTCTAAAAGATAGTGACAAAAATATCAAATCTTGAGTAGGACTGATTCTTTATGTATACTGTATATGGAGAGTGCATGCACTATACGAAAGGGGAGAAGTATATAAATGAAACTTTATAGTTTTAAAAAAGGGATTCACCCATCCTATAACAAAGAAAGAACAAGCGGTAAACCAATTGAGCTACTGCCACCTAAAGGTGAAATAGTACTACCAATGAGTCAGCACATAGGTGCCCCCTGTACACCTTTAGTAAAAAAAGGTGATAGAGTTCTTGTTGGGCAATTAATAGGAGAACCAAATGGGTATGTAAGTGTGCCTATACATAGCACAGTATCAGGGACTGTGAAGGCAGTGGAAGACAGGCTTGTGCCAAATGGGACAAAAGTATTATCAGTTGTAATAGAAACTGATGGCCTTTGTGAGGAAGACCCAGCTTTGGGGAAGGCCCTAGACTACAAAACTATGAAAAAGGAAGAAATCATAGAGGTGGTTAAAAATGCAGGCTTAGTAGGGATGGGGGGAGCAGGATTTCCAACCTTCATCAAATTAACACCGCCACCAGGGAAGAATATTAAACATGTTGTTATAAACGGTGCAGAGTGCGAACCCTATTTAACATCGGATCATAGGTTAATGTTAGAAGAAGGGGCACGTTTAGTTGAAGGAGTTAGAATACTACTTCATCTTTTCCCAGATGCAAAAGGTTATATAGGTGTAGAAGATAATAAGCCTGATGCCATAGCAGAACTTAAGAAACATATAAAAAAGGAAGATAATATTGAGGTATGTGCACTAAAGACAAAATATCCACAAGGGTCTGAAAAACACCTGATATATGCCCTAACAAATAGGGAAGTTCCAAGCGGAGGATTACCGGCTAATGTAGATTGTATGGTTCAAAACGTAGACTCTACTTTAGCTATTTGGCGTGCCTTTGAAAAATCAAGACCAATAATGCGTAGAATAGTAACAGTTAGTGGTAAGGGTGTAAACAATCCAGGTAACTACAAGGTAAGACTTGGGACCCCTTATAGGGAAATACTAGAACATGCAGGCTGGGACCCAGATAAAACAGTTAAGGTTATATCGGGTGGTCCAATGATGGGAATGGCACTTAGTAATGTAGATGTACCAGTTACAAAGGGGACATCAGCAATTTTATGCTTTACAGAAGAAGAGGTAAGCATTGAGCCAGAGAGTAACTGTATTCGCTGTAATAAGTGTATCGAGGTATGCCCGTGCGTACTATTACCTACTCAGCTTAACCTTGCATCACTAACGGGAGATACAGAAATGTTTACCCAGTATAATGGTATGGATTGTATGGAGTGTGGAAGCTGCTCATTTATATGCCCGGCAAACAGGCACCTTGTTCAATCAATCCGCACAGCAAAAGCGGCTGTAAGGGCCCAGCAAAGTAAAGATAAGAAATAAAATTAGGAGGAACTTAATGGATAATAAATTTATCGTATCATCATCCCCCCATGTTCGTGGCTCATTCACAACTCAGGGGATTATGCGGGACGTATTAATTGCACTATCACCTGCAATGATTGCAGGAGTATACTTTTTAGGCCTGCGTTCTTTACTTGTAACACTTCTAACAGTTGCAAGTTGTGTTTTTTTTGAAGCAGTATGGCAAAAAATCAATAAGCAGCCAAGTACAGTTGGGGATTTGAGTGCTGTAGTTACAGGTGTATTACTTGCATTTAATCTGCCACTTCATATACCAATCTATATGCCAATTATAGGTGCATTTGTAGCTATTATTATGGCAAAGCAGTTTTTTGGAGGAATAGGTCAAAACTTTATTAACCCAGCACTAGGTGCAAGGGCAGTGCTTCTTGTAGCTTTCCCAGTTGCTATGACTGACTTTAGTATCCCAGGAATGGATGCAATAAGTGGTGCTACGCCAATTCAGCTAATGAGGGCTAACGAGATTGCGCCATCTCTACTGGATGTATTTGTGGGAAACATAGGTGGAAGTATTGGAGAAATATCAGCCCTAGCACTCCTACTGGGACTAGCATATTTATTATATAAAAGAATAATTACCATTAGGATACCGGCGGTATATGTAGGGACCGTATTTATACTTACATATATACTTGGAACCATATCAAATATTACTATAAATCCACTATATGAAATAATGGCAGGCGGATTATTCTTAGGAGCGTTTTTTATGGCAACTGATTACTCAACATCACCTGCAACACCTAAAGGGGAAATAATTTTTGCCTTAGGATGCGGTATATTAACGACAGTTATTAGATTATACGGCGGATACCCAGAGGGCGTATCATACGCTATATTAATTATGAACTTAACAGTACCGTTAATAGATAAGTATACGGTGCCAAAACCATTCGGGGCGGTGAAAAAAGCATGAAAGATATAGGGAAAATGGGTGGGATTTTATTTATTATCGCAGTAATTTGTTCAGGGCTTGTAGGATT
>CAYUEJ010000199.1:0-3872 GCA_964442565.1 uncultured Candidatus Epulonipiscium sp. | reverse complement strand
ATTACATGTTATTCTTGCTCTTGCTATTTTGTTTTCAAAGTTCAAAATTTGATTTGTCCTCAGCCACCTATTTATCAGGGGCGACAGGTACTTGTTAAGCTTACCACACCAACACACTACTTGTCAACATCTTTTGTAAACTAGTTGTTTTTCACTTAGTAGTGAGTAGCCATCTTTTTTGTGTGGCGACAAGAACTAATGTTATATCATTTGTCCATCTCTGTCAACTACTTTTGTCAACTTATAAGATGACTATCTATTTGTAATCTTGTGGGTATTTGAGAAGGCTTCTACTGTAGGGTCAAAGTAGGCATAAATTTTATCATTATCTATATATTCACCTTCTTCATATCTATTTTTTGAATTCCATGTTGTATCAACTATAATCCACCTATTATCTACAAATACTTCATTCCACACATGGTTAGGCCCTACATCCCCTACCTGGTCCCAGCTATTGATATCTGTCTCAATCCCTAATGCATAGCCAAAGACCAGCTTAGTTGGGATTCCTATAGATCTTAATAAACCGGTTGTAAGAGCTGCATATCCCTGGCATACTGAACGTTTTTCATTTAGCGTACCAATTGCATCTGTTTTTCTAAATTGCCCAGATTTAGCTGCATCAACATCATAATATATATTTTCTGATACCCAGCTAGCAACAGCTAATGCTTTGTAGTAATCGGTGCTTTCACCCTTTGTAATATCTGTTGCTAATTTATAAAGTATCTCTTTGTTTATTTCAGTGAATGAGTGCATATTTAAATCTGATGATGATACCTTATTACTTTTTCTTAAGTATTCCATGTTGTTTCTGTATACTGGAGATTTCCCGAACACTATCTTATCCTTTGATTTCCTAATAATAATACCTGTATCTATTCCGGTATAGGTGCCGTATTGCTTATCATTCATAAAGATGTTAATAATATATTGGCCATTATCTAAAGCTACCGAATATAGCTGATTAAATGTACCATCTTCTTCTATTTCCCCTTGACCATTAAAAACTTCCCTTCCACTAAAATCAATAATTTCCAATAGTATATATTGATTGTCTGATAATGTCTTACCTCTTACACTAAGTGTACCCTCTTCATTAGCTATAATCTCGGTATAATCATCCTTAAAGTTACTGTTTTTATAACTTGCAAATCCACTTTTAATTGTAATAATCTGATTATAATTATCCCACTCTATATCTACATCTAAATTTTCAGCTACAAATCCAGCAGGGACCATTACATTATTATTAATCATTTTACATTCTACATCCATTAATACCTTTTTATTATTTATAGATGCCTGTCTCTTTCCAACTTCAAGTTTTATAATAGTATTCTCCTTCACACCTGTAACAGTCTGCGTCTTCGCATCCCATCCTACCTTTATATCTAGGGCTTCAAAAATTGTCTTAAGTGGCAAAAATATGCTTCCACCTTCTAGTATCGGTGGTTGCTTTAAGATCAAAGATTCCTGGTCTATAACAATTTTAATAGGCTCATTTGCAATATTTTCCCCACATGGTACCCCAATTATCAAGACTAATGCTATTATTAATTTCCCCAGTATTCGCCTCATATTCAATCTCCCCCATATATTGTATAATAAATATATTATACAATATTCAAGAATTGTATGCCACACTATTGATGGGCTTTTCTAGTACATACAAAAGGGGAGGATAGGTTATATGCAATACATATAACCTATCCTCCCCACTACTAGTAATTAAGGTAAGACTTTTAATTATTATTCTTCTGTTGATTCCTCAATTACTTCAGGTTCTGTAACTTCAACTTCTTCAACTTCTTCTGGTTCTTCAGTTGCTTCTGTAAGCGTTACTAATGCATCTGTAAGCTCAGCTGATAGTCTAAGATCTTCGCTAACTCCTAGATCAGCTACAGTTACTACATCTCCTGCTAATCTCTCTGAAAGGTCTACTGTAATAGATTGTGGTATATCCATAGCTGGTCCTGTAATTTCAATCTCTGTTAGAAGTGTTCCAACTACTATTCTCTTAACAGCTAAATCTTCAGCACCATTGAATATAATAGGTACTGTTAACTTTACAACGTCTTCTTTACTAAATACCTGAATATCAATATGTCTTACTTCACCTGTTACTGGGTGACGCTGAACGTCTTTGATTGCACCGTATTCGTCTTTTCCATCGATTGTAACGCTAACCCTTGCGTTTGAACCGTACTTTCTAATTTCCGCCATAAGCTCTGATGCATTAAATTGAACAGAACTTCCTTCTTCATGTCCGAATCCATATACTATTGCTGGTATACATCCTTCTTTTCTTACTTTATTCACTTTGTTATTTCTTGTATGAGCTGTTAGTGTTGCTATAGCCAATTCTATCCCTCCAAAACGTTATTGTTCTCAATTTTTATTGTACTAAGTATATTGTAAACTATTTGTGTTTTTTGTCAAGGTTTTGCTCCTTGTGACCAATTTCAAAACTTAAGTTTTGAAAACGCATCGTCAAAGGCAGAGCCAAACCCATCATCCTTTTTATCTTGCTTATTCATATATTTGGATACATCTTTCTTTGAAAGCCTATTGTTTTCTTTTTTCTTGCGCTGGTTGAAGGCTGATAGTTTTTCCCTGTGACCACAAACGCATACAAAGATTTGCCCATCCCCATCACCGCGTAGCTCTAGTTTCTTGCGGCAGTTAGGACACCTAGCATTGGTTGTTTGTGATAGCATCTTCCTGCTTCCACATTCCCTGTCCTGACACACAAGCATTTTCCCTCTTTTTCCATTAACAGAAAGCATAAACTTATTACAATCTGGGCATCTTGTTGTACTTATGTTATCATGCTTGAATTTTTGGGTATCTTCCTTAATCTCTTTAACTACTTCTTTTGCATAGCCTTCCATTTCACGCACAAAAACATCCTTTTTTAGGGAACCTTTCTCTATTTCTCTAAGTTTTTGCTCCCATTCACCGGTAAGGGTAGGGGATTTAAGTCCTTCTGGAACTAGTTCAAGTAGTTGTTTACCCTTAGATGTAACCCATATATCTTTACCTCTTTTTTCTAGTAGGAAGGAGTTAAATAGCTTGTCTATTATATCAGCCCTAGTTGCCACTGTTCCAAGTCCACCTGTTTCTCCAAGGGTTTTTATTAAATCTTTGTCCTGACTATCCATATATTTAGTTGGGTTTTCCATGGCTGATAGTAAGGTTGCTTCATTAAAGGGTGCTGGTGGTTTTGTCTTTCCTTTTGTTTTGGTCAGACCTGATATAGGTAATATATCCCCCTTACTAACTACTGGCAGGCTTTGCTCTTCTATTAAATCTTCCTCATCTGCATACTTATTTTCGTATACCTCTTTCCATCCTTGCTTTATAACCCTCTTTCCCCGGGCAATAAATGTTTCACCACCTATATCAGCCCTTATGGTTGTTTGTTCATATTCAAAGGCTGGGTATAGTACCGCTAAAAATCTTTTAACAACTAGGTCATATATCTTGCGTTCCCTATCATTAAATGATTTAAAATCTGGTGATTCCTCTGTTGGGATGATAGCATGGTGATCAGACACTTTAGTATTATCTACAAATCTTTTATTTCCTTTAATAGGTTCTTTAAGTATTTTATTAGCTAACTTGGCGTAGGAACCTATTTTACATGCGTCTACACGCTCTTCTAAAGTTTCTATAATGTCTGTAGAAATATATCTTGAATCTGTCCTTGGGTAGGTTAGTACCTTATGTCTTTCATAAAGCCCCTGCATAATAGATAATGTCTCTTTTGCCGAGAAATTAAACATTTTATTAGCATCTCTTTGAAGTTCTGTTAAATCATATAGCTGAGGTGAGTAGGTCTTCTTTAAGACTTTATCTACTTCAAG
>CAYUEJ010000198.1:0-3878 GCA_964442565.1 uncultured Candidatus Epulonipiscium sp. | reverse complement strand
AGCTAACAGCTACAGCGTACGGAATAATGCTATTTCTAATGAAAAATATGGGATGTGTTTTTTCTACAGACCAAATTTACGAACATGTATGGAATGAAATGCCATGTGCTGTAGATAATACTGTATCTGTACATATTAGAAGAATTAGAGAAAAGATTGAAATTAACACAAAGGAACCAAAATATTTGAAGGTGGTGTGGGGAATTGGATACAAGGTTGAAAAATATTAAATATAGCCTGGTAACAAAGGGTGTAGCAGCTATAATAATGTGGCTAAGTATTATGCTAAGTGCAGGCTGTGGTGCATTCTTGCTACTTAACACAGATGTAATAGGGACAGATAGCTATGAAAGTACAAATAGATATAGAGAAGAGATTAATAGGCTCATCCATAACACGGTTGAGAAGGGGACAGTATTTAAACACGGTGCCAATAAGGGTGCAGACCCTAACCGTTATAGGGTTATAGAAGATAATTTATCTAGTGCGGTTAATTACAATTATTATATTAAAGATTTAAAGACAAATAAGATATCTTATAAGATATCAGATAAATACACCCTAGGAAGCCTTAAGGATGCCCCGGGCTTTATTCATATAACTGTAGAAGATAATGCCATGTCTATGCGTATAAATGATGAGGTGTCATACTATATATATAGCTATAATGATGCTGAAAAAATGATGATTGATTCACCACAGGATATATATATAGTTATTAATGATGAGCTGGTACCAGGGGATGAGTTTTATGAAATCTATACAGATTATGAAATGGTGAAAAGATATATCCCCTATAGTATTGCTGGCTTAATAGGAGGATTAATCCTGCTTCTTATAATCTTTGGCTACCTAGTTCTAATGTCTGGTAGGTGCGAAAAGGGTGGGGAAATAGCCCTAGCACATATAGATAAAATACCTAATGATATACAATCATTTTTTGTTCTAACAGCAGCAGGGATTTCCTTGGCCCTTGTAACTAGTGTTAACTTTTCAAATGGAAGGTACGATGGAAGATATAGCACAGCAATAATTATAGTCATGATAATATTTGCTATTGATATGATAATTGGAATGACATACTTTTTCTCCATGCTAAGACAGTTTAAAAAAGGTGTGCTACTTAGGAACACCTTAGTATTCAAGTTACTAAGGAAGGTGAAAAATCTTCTTAAGAAGGCAATTACTTTTATTGCTAGCTGCTTTAGCGAAAAGATATTTAAGCCATGGGTTATCGGCTGGCTTTTAGCATATGGATTTATAAATTGTATATTATTCTTTATAAGTATACTTATGATTGATGAATTCCACGGAGCAGGGCTAATAATAAGCATGTTTTTTATAGCAGTTTTTAATGGGTTAGCTGCATATTTACTATTTAAGAGGCTAGGTGCCTTAAATAAGATAATGCATGGTGCAAAAGCAATATCAGAGGGAAACTTAGATTATCAGCTAGATGAGACCCAGATGCCATTAGAGTTTGTTAATTTTGCAAAGGATATCCAAGGCATACAAAGTGGTCTGAAAAACGCCGTAAATGATGCAATTAAAGGGGAGAGGATGAAAACAGACCTAATTACAAATGTATCACATGATCTAAAAACACCATTAACATCAATTATTAACTATGTAGATTTATTAAAAAAGGAAGAGCTAGATAACGAGATAGCTAAGGGTTATGTTAACATATTAGAAGATAAATCAGATAGACTAAAACAGTTAATAGAAGATTTAATAGAAGCCAGCAAGGCATCAAGTGGAAACCTTATCATTACTACAGAAGAGGTTAACCTATGTGAATTAGTAATTCAGGCCTGCGGTGAATATGAAGAGAAGATAAAGGCTGCAAACTTAGATATTCGCATGAATAATACAGAAGATAAAGTACTAGTTCTCGCAGATGGCAAGTATATGTGGCGTATTGTAGAGAATCTAATGTCAAATGTCCTAAAATACTCAATGCCTAATTCAAGGGTTTATATTAACATCGAGGAAAATGATGGTCACGGTATGCTGATTATAAAAAATATATCAGCCTACCCCCTAGATATTGATCCTAAGCAGCTACTCGAAAGATTTCAAAGAGGGGAAGATTCAAGAACCACCGAGGGCTCAGGCTTAGGGCTTTCTATAGCAGAAAGCTTAACTAGCATCCAAGACGGTAAGTTCAGTATTGATATAGACGGAGATTTATTCAAAGTAACAATAGAAATGCCGGTACCTGCTACTTAAGATATTAGTTTATTTTGATAGTCATTTACAAATAAAAACTATTCTCAACAACCTGCTTCTATGATATACTAGTAGTGTAAAATAATATCGCGGCTAATATTATAAACACATGGAGGAAGAAGAATAAATGGCAAACATGAGAGAACCGCGTTTTAAACTTTGTAGAAGATTAGGATTAAATGTAGTAGGACACCCAAAGGCAATGGACCGAGCAGGGAATGGGCAAGCTAGGGCAGATAAAAAGTTATCTACTTACGGACAACAGCTTTTAGAAAAACAAAGGCTTAGGGCATACTACGGGGTACTAGAAAAACAATTTGCAAAGTATGTGGAGCAGGCTCTAAAAAGTGATGATGTATCGGGTGACGCCCTTATAAAGTTACTTGAGCGAAGACTAGATAACATGGTATATAGGATTGGATTTGGTAATTCTATAAGGCAATCAAGACAGATTGTAAACCATGGACACATTACTGTTAACGGGAAAAAAGTTGATAGGCCGTCTTATATGGTAGCTGTTGGGGATGTGATTGAGCTAAAAGAAAAATCCCGCAGCAAGCAAGTTTTTATAGACAATCTTAAGGCAAGTGAGCTAAATAGCCTGCCTTATATATCAAAGGATATAGAAAGTTTTAGTGGGACATTAACATCGGTGCCGAATTTCAATGATGTTCCAATTGAAATTAACACCATGCCTATAATAGAATTTTATTCAAAATAATTAAGGTGGCAGATAAATTCCCAAAAAGGACTTATCTGCCACACTATCGTCGGTAAAGAAAGCAGAGCTTTCCATTTACCTTTAAAAGAAAATCTGTTATTATTAAGGAATAAATAAAGCGTTTTTGGGGGAGACAGCATGAAAAAAATATATATTATATTATCGCAAACAGGCACACTGTTTTCAAAGGCTATAAAATGGCACACAAAAGATCCATATAACCATGCGTCAATTTCATTTGATATTGATCTTGAGGCTATGTATTCGTTTGGGAGAAAGCACAGATACAACCCTATTGATACAGGGTTTATACAAGAAAACTTTGATAGGGGGCTATTTCCATATTTTCCCAATGCTCGTTGTTGTATTTTAGAAATACCAGTAACAGATGAGGAATATGAAGTTATGTATAGGATTGTTGAGGAATTTTATAGTAATAAGGATAATTATCGTTATAATTTAATGGGGGTTTTAACCTATACGGTAGGTCTAGGATTAACTAGAAAGGAACATTTTTTTTGTTCCCAGTTTGTATCATATATACTAAGTAATACAGATTATTGGAGTTATAATCCAGCCCTTACTAAACCTATGGATTTTTTGGATATTCCTAACAAAAAGATAATATATGAAGGTGGTATATCACAGTATAAGATATTCAAAACAGCAGTGGAAACACTAAAGGTGGGATAGGTAAAAGTTGCTATAAACCCATATATTGTGTATCATAGAGATATCTCATGAATTATTAACAGTATATATAGGAGGAAAATAAATATGAAAGGAAATGTAAATTGGACGTAATACTTAAACTTGGTATTTTGTTGGTTACGGGTATTTTAGGAGGAAGGGCAGCAAAGAGGTTGGCACTCCCAGATGTAACGGGATATTTAGTAGCGGGGTTATTACTAGGACCGTCACTTCT
>CAYUEJ010000197.1:0-3910 GCA_964442565.1 uncultured Candidatus Epulonipiscium sp. | reverse complement strand
AACATGAAAGTTGGTAACTCCACTGTGGCTATGAGCGCAGCACCAGAAATGACAGCTAACCGTGTATTTATACCAGTAGCAGAAATAGCAAGGGCCCTAGGTGCAGAAGTAAACTGGGATGGAACAAATAGGACAGCAATATTTAACTAAATATTAGATGGCAACATAAGGTTGTCACCGCATTAAGGGCAGGGTTATCTTCAGCGCATATCTGAAGATAACCCTGCCCTATTGCATCTTAGGCAACTTATGTTATCGGGGGTGGTGTGGTGTAGGTCAGACCCTATAGTATGAATTTCTTAAATAGATTTTCGTTTTCTAACAATGCTCTGGTAAGTGCTGTGTTTTCATTTTCGCGATTTAAAAATGCAAGTAGTAATATTATCGTTTGCCATATGTCAGAATCAGTAATGCCATCTAACCAGTTCCAAGCATTCCTAGATAATATAATCCCCAGCCTATCAACTATCTTACTGACAATGATAAGGTAGCGGGCCTCATTATCTTCGATACCAAAAATAGTCTCAATATCTATGCTTTTATCACTTGCCTTCATCGTTTCAATAGATGGTTTTAGTCCATTTAAGACTGTAAGTAGATCCTCAGTAAGGCTCATATCTTCAGTCCAGTAAACTAGATAATCAATATCATAAATAGTATTTGAAGTTTTGTATTCGTTATATTCATCTTGTGATTGATTAGTGAATTCTTGGTGTTTTGTTAGTTTAGATAATATTCCTTGGTATTTTGTTTCGGTGATAGTATGGATATCAGGAATATCTTTCAGCATGCCCTTTAGTGTATTTTCGACAAGGTCCTTAGGGATATACCTCCTAATATGCCTGCCTTGAAAACCGGCCATATCAAGATACATTCCACCGAATTGACTTAACACACTACCTGCTCTTCCCTTGGTACCCTCATAAATACTCATGAAGGATTTTGCTTCATCAGGGATAAATACCCAGGTAGAGCACAAAGATTCAATAAATTCATTTTCAGGGAACATTGGGCCATCTGAGTCCAAACAGCAAATGTTACACAGTTCTTCTATAGGGTAGCCCATATTTAGAAAATCAATCATTAACCTAATAGGGCCTAATTTATTGATAGAACTATATGTTTTCATCTTATTTTTATAATAATTAAATACATGACTAGGGTTAAAGTTATCCTTGATAAATGAGTTCACTTCTGTTTGACTATTGGCTAATTTCAAGAATTCTTCTAAGAAATTGTCACTTTGCCTAACTATTTTAAGTCTGTTATATAAGGCTTGATAATCTACAAGGATAGGCAAAGTAATAGGATTTTTAAGTATGGAGTTTGCCCATTCTATAGCTAGCACAGCCTGTGCCCTATCAAAATCTCCATATAGTATGACAGCACCTGGAAATCTGCTTTCTATTAAGGCAGCGATTGCTAACATATAATTGTGATAGGGTTTCCCTTGTGTTTTCTTGTGAAAAATAGTTGATGTTGGCTTGTTATCAAGATGATATAGCAAGATATCGTCATCGTTTAATTCTGGTGATTGGCTAAAGCCCATATAACGGTCGAGGTCGCGATATAGCCTAAAGATTGCTGATGTTTCTAGTGTTTCTAAATCACCACATACTTCCCAGTACCCACCCTTTTCTTCTTGCTCCTGTGGCGAATCTAATACCCACCTATTGCCACATGCTAATTCTTCTTGATGACACATGGCAAAATGATAGTTGTTAATTAGCTTCAGTGTTTCTTCGTATACATTTTCCCAATCCTGTGCATTGATTCGTTGAGGTATTACCTCTAAAGTTAAACTAATTCCCATGATTTAATCTCCTTAGTGTTATGACATAACTTGCTGATAAGGCAAATTATATCACAAGGCGTATCTTATAATCAAGCTATAATAAGTTTCGGGAGGTGCTTTATTTGAGGATGCTTGGTGATATACAAGGGAAGAACCTAATAGGCGAAAGGGTAAGGGAAGCGCGACATAAATCTAAGCCCAAGATTACACAGATTGAATTAATATCCAGATTGCAGGTGCGGGGGGTAGACCTAGAAAAGACAACCATATCTAAAATAGAGGCAGGATCTAGAATGGTAACGGATATAGAACTTGTTGGTATTGCGGATGCGCTAAAGGTTTCGGTTACATGGTTATTAGGAATAGAATAGGTTTGGGACTAAATTATCTGACTCAAGTGAAAGAAGGATTTCATGCACCTTTATCTTTTTCATCTTTGTTGTTTGTTAGGGTATAGACACATTTTTAAGTTCTATACAGTAATTTTTAAAATCTAGGTTAAAAATCTTCGATTTGTGGTATTATAATGATATAGACATTATAAATAAACAGCAGGATGTGAAGCTAATGGAAAAATTAAACCCAATGATGGACTTTGTCTTTAAAGCTTTGTTTGGCAAAGAAGATAATGAAAGTAAAATGCTACTGATAGAACTACTAAATGACATACTAGTACCAAGGGGAGAGGATAAGATACAAGATATAAAGCACCTGAATCCCTTTAATTATAAAGAATTTGAAACAGATAAATTATCGATATTAGATATAAAGGCAAAAACAGAAAAAGAAGAAGTAATCAATATAGAAGTACAAGTAAAAGCAGAAGATAACTATAGGAAGCGTAGCCTATACTATTGGTCCAAGGCATATGCAGAAACAATTCAGGAAGCAGAATCGTATAGAAATCTCAAAAAGACAATAGTAATAAATATAATGGGCTATAATGCAATTAATGAAAGCAACAGCCTCCACACTACCTTCAAGGTACTAGAAGAAGATGAGCACTTTATACTACTAGATGATCTGCAGATCCATTACCTAGAATTAACCAAACTACCAGATAAAGAAGTAAAGGATTTAGAAGGTGTAGAGTTATGGCTTACCTTTTTAAAGGAAGCTGATAAAAAAGATAATGATGCAAGGATTGAAGAGTTAAGGGAAAGGAGCAAAGCCATGAGTACAGCTATTAATAAGTTAGAAGAAATATCAGCAGATGAAAGAATGCGAGAGCTATATAGAGCTAGGGAGAAATCGAGACTAGATATGAAATCCAAGTTAGAGTACGCAGAACATATGGCTATGGAACGTGGTATGAAAAGGGGTCTTGAACAAGGAATAGAGCAGGGAATAGAACAAGCAAAAAAAGAGATGGCAAAAGCATTATTAGATTTATTAGATGATGAAACAATAGCATCACGAACAGGACTTGCACTAGAAGAGATAAAGTTACTGAGAAAAGAATAACCGAGCCTTGCCGTAAAGGGCTTTCCCCTAGCCACCCCCTGCGGGTCATAATGGTATTTGGGTAACCTTAGAACAAAGTTCTCGAGTTGCCCAAACACCATTATGACCCTGTTATTACATAGATAAGGACGAAATGATTAAAATAGCAGGAATGATATCAGTGGAAGGGAGTGCATTGGTCATGACAGCAGCGGATAAATTAATAGAAGAGGGAATAGAAAAAGGAATGGAACGAGGAATAGAAAAAGTAGCCAAGAATGCAATAATAAAAGGGCTAGATATACAGGATATTATGGAACTTACAGGATTGACTAAAAAAGAAATAGAACGAATAAGAAAAGAAATGCTAAACGTATAAGAAAATATATCCCCTAGAAAAACTATATATTTGTCAAATACATATGGTAGGTATTATGCTTGGTGGTGAGTTGAATTGCCAGAATAGCTAGGAGTAGTAATGGTGTTTGGGCAACCTTAGAACTAAGTTCTTCAGTTGCCCAAACACCATTATGAGCCTTCTTATATGTCAATTATTGCTCTAACATTACAAAACTGTTACAAATGCCCCAATAGCATTGACGGGAATAAAATACCAATGCTATAATCAAATAGAAAACGGGATATGAATAATATTCCAATATGTACTTAGTA
>CAYUEJ010000196.1:0-3924 GCA_964442565.1 uncultured Candidatus Epulonipiscium sp. | reverse complement strand
TCTTCCATCGATTGGATAATGGGAGCCGTATGAGCTGAGAGGTTCACGTACGGTTATGCTTATGGTAAAACGATGACGACTGAATTAGCATTAAAAGCTTTAGAAAATACCTGTTTCAATGTGTATGATACAAAAGGGATGATTCTTCATAGTGATTTAGGAAGTCAATACACAAGCCAGCTCTTTGAAAATTATCTCGTAAAAAACAAAATACTCCATTCATTTAGTCGCAAAGGTAACCCCTACGATAATGCATGCATTAAATCATTTCATTCTGTACTAAAACAAGAAGAAATATATCTTAATAAGTACCAGGATTTTGAAGAGGCCCAAATGGCAATCTTTGAATACATAGAATCTTGGTATAATCGACGAAGAATACACAGTGCTATTAATTATATGACCCCACAGCAAAAAGAGGATGAGATATTAGTAGTGGCATAAACTATTTCAACTTTTTGTGTCCAAGGTATTGACATAGGTCCAATAATATATAGTTTTATATAGATAATGTATTGACTTATGTTAATTGTTATGATAAATTAATATTAAATAAATCAGAAAACTGATTCAGAATTTTTTTTAGTGAGTTACGAAATCGATTAAGTAAATATTTATTATAACTATAAAACAAACTTACAAAGGTAATTATTTTTTTAAAGGTTAACGAAACCGATTAAGTAACTATGATTAAATGTATCTGTGTCAATACTGATTAAGATACGAATAGGTTATAAACATGAACTATATAAAGATACAGAAGCAAACTAAAAAAGATATAAGAAGGTGGAGTATTAATGATAACTATATATGATATTGCTAAAGCAGGTAATGTAAGTGCAGCGACAGTTAGTAAATCGTTGAATGACCATAGTGATATTTCAGAAAAGACAAAGATAAGAATTAGGGAGTTAGCGGTTGAAATGGGGTATTTACCAAACTCACATGCCAGGTCCTTAATAACTAAGAGAAGTTACAACATAGGTATATTATTTGTAGATGAGTCCAATAGTGGACTTACGCATGCCTTTTTTGCAGAAATATTGGAGAGTATCAGATCCGAACTTGAAGTCATAGGTTATGATATTACATTTATATCTTCAGGTTTTGCTGGTCAAAAGAATACTAGTTTTTTAGAACATTGCAGATATAGAGGAGTAGATGGTGTTATATTAGCTTGTATCGATTTTGATGCTCCACAAGTAAAAGAACTGATTGACAGTGATATTCCGACAGTTTCGATTGATAAAGAAATACAAGGTAAATCAAGCGTTGTATCTAAGAATTATGAAGGACTTAAACAATCTGTAAATTATTTGATTGAGAATGGCCACAAAGATATTGCGTTTATATATGGCGATGAAGGTAGTGCGGGTGTTTCAGAAAAACGAGTACAGGGGTTCTATGACGCTATGAAAGAATACAATATTCAAGTTCAGGAAAAGTGGGTTATACCAGGGCAGTATTATATATGGAAACCTACATACGAAGCTGTTAAAAAATTATTAACCATGAATCATAGACCAACAGCGATAATAGTACCAGATGACTATGCAGCGTTAGCAGCCTACCGTGCGGCTAGCGAACTAAACAAAAATATTCCAGAAGATATTTCTTTTATGGGATTTGATGGTATAGAAATTTCTCAAGCAATGACACCTAGTTTGTCAACGATTAAGCAAGATACAAAGACTATTGGAAAGTTAGCAGCAAGAAAGATTGTTAGTCTCGTAGAAGACAACGGTAGGGAAGAAATTATTTACGTTCCTTCTAAATTATTGGTAGGAAAATCAGTTAAAAAACTGATATAAGTAATTAATTTATAAATAACATAACGGCGAAAGGGGAAAAGAAATGAAAAAGAATAAGTTTATAGCAGCTATAATAGCAGGTACAATGATGATCTCTATGGCATTAACAGGGTGTGGTGCTAAAACAACGACGGTACCTGGAGGGTCAGCAGGTGAGGAGAAAGTTGAAACTAAGGATAAAGATAAAAAGAAAGGGAAAAAACTAGTTGTCTGGACCTTTACAGATGAGGTTAAAAAGATGATTGAAGAGTATTACCTAAAAGATAACCCAGATTTAGATTATGAGATAGAGGTTGTTATTGTACCTAATGAACAGTATCAGTCTAAAATAGATCCGGCATTACAAGCAGGTAAGGGTGCACCTGACTTATTTGCAATTGAAGCTGCATATTCCAAAAAGTATTTAAATTCAGACCTTACAATGTCTTTAGCAGACTTAGGAATAGAGGATTCTGATTTAGATGAGATAACAACATATGTTAAAGACGTAGCAAGAGATTCTAATGGTGTCTTAAAAGGAATTTCTTGGCAGGCTGCTCCTGGGGCATTCTTTTATAGAAGAAGTTTAGCCGAAAAGTACTTAGGTGTAAGTGAACCAGAGGATGTTCAACCATTACTTAAAGATTATCCAACATTTTTAGAGACAGCTAGGAAACTACAGAAAGAATCTAATGACGCAGTAAAAATGCTTTCAGGAACTGGTGAGTTAGCAGAAGTATTTTATGCAAATCGTAGCCAGGGCTGGGTTGTAGATAATAAATTAGTAATAGACCCAAGTATAGATGAGTTGTATGAAGTTACAAGAGTACTTGAGCAAGAAGGGCTAACGGCAGAAGCAGGTGGCTGGTCAGAAGGGTGGTTTGCAGGTATGAATACAGATACAGTATTTGGATATCCATTACCAACATGGGGTCTACATTATGTACTAAAAGAGAATGCTGAAAATAAGGAGGCAGGAACAACAACTGCTGGAGATTGGGGAATGGTACAGGGACCAGGTGCTTATTTCTGGGGTGGTACATGGTTAGTGGCAAGACAAGGAACTGAAATGAAAGAAGAAGCAAAAGCTCTAATGACTTACTTAACATTAGATGAAAATTTCTTAGAACCATGGGCAAAGGAGACAGGGGATCTTTTATCCAATGAGACTATTGTAAATAGGATAAAAGATACTTATGAAGAACCATTTTTAGCTGGGCAAAACCATTATGCAGAGTTTGCAGAAATGGCAAAGAGTGTTGATGCTAGTATTTTAACAGGTTCTGATTTAGATATGCAAACCCTATTAATAGAAGAAGTAACAGCTTATTCAAAAGGAGAAAAAGATAAAGCAACAGCTGTAGCTGATTTCAAAGCAAACGTTAAAAATCTATTTCCTAATTTAGATGTAGAGTAATTTAGGATTAGAATAATTTTAAAGAGGCAGGGGTTAGTTCTCTTGCCTTTTTATTACCCAGAAGGAGGGATTAGGTTGAAAAAGAAGTCAATAATTAGTTACAATCGATATGGATATTACTTTGTTGCACCTTTCCTTATTGTGTTTGTTATGTTCCAATTATATCCAATCATACACACAATGAATTTAAGTTTTACTAATTTAGCAGGATGGGCAACAGAATATAATTACATAGGTTTTGAAAATTTTAGGAACCTACTTCAAAATGAAATCTTTATTGCTTCATTAAAAAACACGGCTATCATATGGGGTATTAACTTTATACCACAATTAGGGTTAGCGTTGATTTTAGCATCTTGGTTTACAGATATGAAACTTAATATAAGAGGTCAGGGGATTATTCCACTGGCTTCTTTTTTGGATTTTAAGGAGGAAATTATGTTTGAAAAAATTAAGGATAATAAAAAATCTACAATATATGAAAGTAATGAATATATTGCTAAAATAAGTGAAATTAATGGTTTCTTTTTTAAAAAGAATGATTCCGATTATATCGACTACGATCATGAGTTAGATCCAGATGGGCATAAATTTGTTGAAGCTGTTAAATTAGAGGTGACTAACAAAAAGAATGGAAAGGTTTCTAGCAAAAGATGTTATCAGGGATTTTCAGTAATTAATGATTTGGAGGATGATATAAGAAGGGGTAAGCAAAAG
>CAYUEJ010000195.1:3587-3925 GCA_964442565.1 uncultured Candidatus Epulonipiscium sp. | reverse complement strand
GCATGAGATGGAAAATGCAGCTAAACTTAGTGTGCCAATAGATGTAGATATAGATGCAGGGATTACCTGGTACGATATGGAGTAAAGGGGACTTTGAGTATGAAAATTATAGGAATTATTGGGGGGATAGGAACGGGTAAAAGCACGGTTGTGCAGATACTAGGCCAACTTGCAAATACCTATGTAATCAATGCAGATCATATAGGTCACTTAATATTAAAAAAAGGAAACCCTGGATACACACCTGTACTAGAAACTTTTGGGGCCAGTATTCTAGGCCCAGATGGGCAGATTGATCGTAAAATATTGGGGGGAATTGTTTTCTCAGATTTTAGTCA
>CAYUEJ010000195.1:0-3577 GCA_964442565.1 uncultured Candidatus Epulonipiscium sp. | reverse complement strand
CAGTGCTAGAAACATTTGGAGATGGGATACTAGGAGAAGACGGTGAGATAAACCGTCAAGAATTAGGTAAAATTGTTTTTTCAGACCCTACAAAACTCCAGGAATTAAATAAAATATCCCATCCCTTAATCTATAACAAGGCAAAGGAAGAGATAGATTATGCTAGTAAGAAAGACGAATATGATTATATTATCATAGACGCCGCACTCTTAATAGAAATAAGGTTAATTGAGTTAGTAGATGAGGTATGGGGGGTATATGGATCACCAGAAACCCAGACCCAGCGTCTTATGCTAAGAAATGGGATTTCAGAAGAAGAAGCAAAAAAGAGAATATCTAGCCAATTGCCATGGTCAGAAATAAAAAAAGTTACTCATGTAGAGATTAATAATGATAATACAATTGAGTCTACAAAAGAGCAAATTGAAAAATTGATTAAGCAAAGTTTAAAGGGGTTATAAAAAGTGGGTAACTTCATACTTAGATTTAAAAAAATTGTAGTAAGACTTTTAATTATCTGTACTTTATGTGTTATAATACGTTATATTGTTTTACCAGGGTTTATTTTTCCGATGAAATACAAAGACCTAGTAATAGAAAAGTCAGTCCAGCATAATGTTGACCCATTACTGGTTTTCTCCATTATGAAGGCAGAAAGTAAGTTTAATCCAAATGCTATTTCAAGAAGAGGAGCTAAGGGTTTGATGCAAATAATGGACAAAACAGGAGAGTGGGCAGCCCAGGAGATGCAAATACCAGATTTTACAAAGGATCAATTATTTGATCCAGCTACCAATATTAATATTGGCTGCTGGTATGTTGCAAAATTATTATCACAATACGATGGAGATATACCAACGCTTTTAGCAGCCTATAATGCAGGAACTGGCAATGTATACAAATGGAGAAATAATAAAGATTTTAGCTCAGATGGTGTTACTTTAGACTATATACCATTTGGGGAAACAAGAACATATATAGAAAAGGTTAATATGAACCTTAAATTCTATAGATACTTATACTAAGGAGGTAGCTTTAATGGCAATTAAAAAATCCCTATGGATTACTATGATTATTTGCCTGGGGGTCCTTATGGGAACAGGGTGCCAGAAGATAAGACAAACAGAAGAAGTTATACCAGATGATACCCAAATAGAGGAAGAACCGGAGGTAGCTAAACAAGGTGGAAGTATAAAAATAGGAATACGTAATCCAAAAACCTTAAATCCAATCCTAAATATGGATAAGACTGTGGACCAGACCTTAAAGCTAGTATTTGATACATTGGTAGACTTTAATGAGAATGATGAGGTTATACCCAACCTAGCAAAGTCCTGGACCTTAAGCGGCGAAGGAACAGTTATAGATATTAGCCTGGATTCTAATATTAAATGGCACGATGGTACACCTTTGACAGCAGCTGATGTTATTTATTCAATAAAAAGCATTCAAGAGGCAGAAAATAGCCCTTATAAAACCAATGTAAAGAATATAATTAGCTATACACCAACTGAGAATAATTCGCTACGTATTGTGTGTAAAGAGTCCTTTGGAGGATATGAAAATACCCTGTATTTTCCTATAATTCCAGCCCATGTCGGTGATATAGCTACTAATCCTATAGGAACAGGGGCCTATATGTTTGAATCTATGGCAAATAATAAAGAAATGACACTTAAACATAACCCCAGCTACTTTAAAGGTTCTCCTATGATAGAGGCTATACAGGTGCTATTTACACCAGATGATGAAAGTGATTTATACTCTTTTGACCAAGGTTTAATAGATGTAGTAGGTACGGACGTTATAGATTGGGAAAAATATGCAAAGAATAAAAAAAGTAATATTAATGAGTATATGACCTTAAACTATGACTATATTGGGATAAACTTCAACAAACCAGTATTACAGGATCTTAAAATGAGACAGGCATTGCTATATGCTACAAATAGGGAGTATTTACTAGAGAAGTTTTATTTATATCATGGGCAGGTTGTAGATGTGCCAGTATCGTCTACATCATGGCTATATGAGCCGGAATCAAGAAAATATGAAGCCAATGTAGACAAGGCAAAGCAGATTTTAGGAAGCACAGATGTGACCATAGGCCTATTAGTAAATGCCAATAACCCGCAGCGGATGAATGTTGCAGCTGCCCTTAAAAAAATGTATAAGGATATAGGTATTAACTTAGAGATTGCAGAAGTGGAAGAAGAAGTTTTTCTAGAAAGGGTTCAAAATAGGCAGTATGATATCTACCTTGGAGGATGGGATTTATCCATTATTCCAGATTTATCCTTTGCTTTCCACTCAGCCTATGCCCAAACAGGTAGTAACTACGGGGATTACACAGATGAGAAGATGGACAACCTACTAAAGCAGGCTTTTAATGCTAAAGATAGGGATCAATTTAAAGAAGCCTACTCTAAACTTCAAATGCATATATCAGATCAGTTGCCCTATCTTAGTCTGCATTTTAGAACGTCTGCGTTAATCACAAATGAAAAGATTAAGGGCGAAATAAAACCACACCATATGAATGTATATCAAAATATACATGAGTGGTATATAAGCGATTCAAAATAATCATAATAGGAGTTGATATCTTATGCTAGAGAAAGGGAAAGATAATTTAATTTTCGGCTTAGATATTGGAACACGTACTATTATAGGAATAGTAGGTTATAAGCAGGAAAAAGAATTTATAGTCGTAGCAACCAAGGTAATAGAGCATGAGTCAAGAGCCATGGTAGATGGACAAATTCATGATATATTAGCAGTAGCTAGAAGCGCAAAGAAGGTTAAAGAAAGCTTAGAAGAGCAAACGGGCATGGTTTTAGAAGAAGTATCTATAGCAGCAGCCGGAAGAGTGCTAAAAACAGTTGAAGTAAATGTCACCCAGGAATTTGGCGAAGCGCAGGTTATTAATGGTTTTATGGTTAAAGCCTTAGAACTTAAAGGAATACAAGAAGCACAAACACAGATTCCAAATATAGAAGAAGAGGATACTTATTTTTATGTAGGACACTCTGTTGTTAGCTACTATTTAAATGGATACTCGATTGCTAATCTAGAAGAGCAAAAAGGAATGCAAATAGGTGCCGATATCCTTGCTACATTTTTACCCAAGGTGGTGGTAGATAGTCTATATACAGTTACAGAAAAAATAGGACTAAAAGTTATCAACCTGACCCTTGAACCCATTGCGGCTATGAACGCTGTTATACCGTCCAATCTAAGGCTACTAAATCTAGCTTTGGTAGATATAGGTGCCGGTACTTCAGATATAGCCATTACAAAGGAAGGCAGCGTTAAGGCCTATGGAATGATTCCACTTGCAGGTGATGCTATTACTGAAAAGCTAGTACATACCTATTTAGTTGATTTTAAGACAGCAGAAAATATAAAACAACAGTTAACTAATAAAACTAGCGTAGAGTTCATTGACATAATAGGAATTTCACATGAGGTTTCAGCTAGGGATGTGCAGGCAGTTATAAAAGAGGTAGTAGAGAGGCTAGGGGAAGAAATTGCCACCAAGATATTGTGAACCTGGCTTAAAATATGTGACGAAAGA
>CAYUEJ010000194.1:0-3931 GCA_964442565.1 uncultured Candidatus Epulonipiscium sp. | reverse complement strand
ATTTTCATATACGATTCTTCCGCATGGCACGCCATAGCTTTCAAACATATGGAGGGTGCAAGATAATTATATCTGATGGAACAGAGCTTGAAGAAGCATCAAGTTATATAAATGCAAATCCAGGAACAGCTGAAGATGGAATCCGCAGCGTTAAGGAAATAATATTTTATGAGGACCCTGCAGATCCAACTACTAAGATTGCAATTGCTTATGATGAGGCAACAAAGATAATAAACTGGAAAAAGGATACAAGTGTAGAGATAGAAAATGAAGTGGAGAGTTTTAAAGTAAAGAAAAACGGTAACCTTATTGAATTTACAGTTGAGGTAATTAAAGAGGGGCATGGCGTTATAGCAGACCAAAAGTTAGAGGTAGGAACAACGCTAAATTTAAAATATATGCCAACCATCTGATAAGAAAGTAGGGAAGAACATGGCTAAACATATTTTAGGGTTAGATATAGGAAACTCTAATATAAAATTATTAGAGTGCAAGTTAAAGGGCAATAGGTACTTTGTAGAAAAATCAAAAATAATAATGACCCCAGATGAGACCATATCAGATGGAGTTATTTGGGATACTAATAAAATTTATCAGCTACTTGATAAAGAATTTAAAGAAAGAAAATATAAGTCAAAGGATTTAGCAATTGTAATAGAAAGTAATGAGATTATTACAAGGAATATAAGAATGGATAAGATGCCAGCCAAAGATATGAAGGCAATATTAGAACTTCAATATCATGAGTATCTACTAGTAGATATAAGCCAGTACCAGGTAACCTATAAGGTTGTAGGGGAGATAACAACCCCTGATGGCATAGAGCAAGAAATCCTTATAGTTGCAGCACCTAATAAGCTTTTAGACCCCTTGATAGAAATAGCAGATAAGCTAAGGATGAAACTCAAATCAATAAACATTAGTTCTGATTCAGTTGCAAACCTTTTCCATGAAGATAGCTTTTTATTAGATATGCAAGAGGAATCAGCCATGGTAATTGACATAGGCGGAGCATCGACTATAGTAACGGTTATTTCAGAAGGTGTAGGAGTCCTAAATAAAAACATAAGATTTGGCCTTAGAGAACTAGACCAGCTTATCTATAACCAATATGGATCAAAACAAATAGGGGATATAGAAAGATTTAAGGAGAAATATGGTGGAATATATGAAGAGGATCCTTATGGTGAAGGTTATAGCCAATTTATTAGTAGTAGTATTAAACCAATGATAGAGCACAAGTTAGCACCAGATATTAGAAGGCTATTACAGTTCCATTTTTCCCGTGGTAAGCATGATCAGATAGAAAGAATATATATTACTGGGGGGGGAGCACGTTTAAAAAATATTGATAAGTACATGAGCGAGATCCTTGGAATTCCATGTTCGGCAGGGATTAAATTGGATATAACACAAATTGAAGCGAGCCAAGAAGTTCACAGTAACAATGAATATTTTGCAAACATACTAGGTCTTATAAGCCAATTTTAGGGGTGAAAATATGAATCAGATTAACTTAGTACCTATAGCTTACAAGCAAAAATACAAGAGAAAATGGTATATTCTCTTTGGCGTAATGGGGAGCGCCGTAACATGCATGATTTTAGTTACATTAGCACTTATTCCAACCTTCCAGATTAAGGCAGCAGAAAGGGAAGAGGAGTATCTAGTAGCAGCACTTGCAACTAGTGAAATGCAAGAAACAAGGGAGATTCTAAATAAAACGGCTGAGGCGGAAAAAAGAAAAGAAAAAGCAGCCAAATTAATAGAGGAATTAGATGCCCCAACTCATATAACAAGGCAAACCATGGACGTTGTTGTAGGTAGCGTGCCAAGGGGGCTGCGAATGAATGAAGTTGTTATGGAAAAAAAAGATTATAATATAATCATAGATGGGCAGGCCCACAGTATTACGAAGGTTGCCCAGTATATAGTCCAGTTATATAACACAGGTCAGTTTGACATAGTAGAATACTCGGCAAATCCAAATGAGGACTCTAAAATCACAGGATGGATTGATTATAATATTAGGATTAAGCCAAAGAATCTTATGACAGAAGAAGAAATTAGGCAAGCTGAGGAGGCAAGAAAGGCGCTAGAATCAGAGGCAGCTGCGGAAAATGGAGAAGAAGAGGAAGAAGAGGAGGGGACGCTATGAGTTTTATAAAAGATAATTCAAAGATTTTAATATTTGCACTTGTAGCGTTTATCATGGTAGGTGGTGGACTTTTTTATAAGCTGGTATTAGTGTCACAGTTTGAAACCCTAGAGAGTATTAAATATGAAAATCAGATAAGAAATGATGAACTACAGCACTTGCAAGATGAATACAGGATGCTAGGCCAAAAAAAAGCGGTGCTTAAGGACATTGATATGCAAACAAAGTCATTAGAAGAACAAGTTCCAACCTATGAAACATCCGTAATGTTAATGTCTGAGGTAATCCAGTATACACAGATTTATAACTATAGGGACAGGGCAGTAGAAGTGGGAACAACTCTTCCTAAGACTGATGAGAGCCAGGACTACCAAACAATCCCGGTTACTATAAGATATACAACCTCATATGAAGACTCTATTAAATTTTTAGAGATGATTAATAGGTCATATTATATGATAACTATAGATTCATATTCTATTGATAACTCTATACAAGAAAATAACGAAAATGAGGACCTAGTAAAAGTAGCAAAGGATACTGTGGAAACGGAATTAGTCTTACACATGCACTATCAAGAAACAGGGGAACCAGCAGCCTATCCTAACTTTATGGCATACCTAGAAAAAGAAGAAAATATTTTTGAAAGGCCACTAGAAGACTCCGAACTTGAACTCAATGATATGGACTTAGATGCAGATAATAGTGGGGGGACGGGGGATGAAGCAGGTAGTAAATCAAATGAGCAGGCTAAAGCATCTACAAAAACAACATTTAATATACACCTAGCTGATATTTTAAGGTCTGGTGATAACTATAGTTTTAGTGGTTATAGCCCAAATCAGGACCCAGTATATGTAGGCCTTACAAGCTCTAAGGATACAAAGATAGAGCTTATAATCAGGGATAATAGTTATAGCTGTTTAATAGAGGACTCAGAAGGTAATAAGAACGAAAAACGTATAGATGCAAGGGTGGAAAATCCAAACGTTAACATTACATCGCAAATCCAAAATGTTATGGAGCTTATGCCAACGGCAAGCATATATATTCGTAACTATACACCAGGTGCAATTAACGTTAACTTAAGGGGAACATCATTAGAAAATGTACTAATCTATAATGAAAATAATAAATTAGTAGAACCTGGGACCCAATCAGGGAAAATAGTTGTAACAAGATAAGGAGTGTTAAAAATTGAAACTAAAAAGAAAACTCCTAAATGATACAAGTGGATATACCCTTATAGAATTATTGATAATAGTACTAGTATTTGCAATAGCTGTAGTGCCTATTTATAGGCTACTTACAAGTGGAGCAAAGATTCAAAAGGCATCCGAGGAAACCTACGAGGCAACGCTGCAGGCTCAGAGTCTATTGCAAAGTGTAAAAAATCAGATTGAGATTGACCTTATTGTAGAGCATGAGTTCAATCGAAAAGACGTCGCAAAAACTGTCCAGCCATGGCTTATGGATCCAGGGGACCCAAAATACCCAGCCATATTTGATAACTCTTTGATTAATTTTTTAAGTAAGTTTCCAGACCCAAATGGATTAACATTGCAGGAAGATAAGGATAAGTATGCCAAGGAAGTGAAGGATTTCCAAAGCAAGTTTCAAACAGATAATTTCCTATATGAGGTTCATATATGGCACTTAGATAAAGGAAAACTACAGGCTATTGGTTCGCCCCCTAATGTAAGGCCGGGGCTTGTGCCTGATGTTACGTTTGTAGAATATGGAAGTGCTACTATTCCAACCTTTGGAGAAGAT
>CAYUEJ010000193.1:0-3931 GCA_964442565.1 uncultured Candidatus Epulonipiscium sp. | reverse complement strand
GCTTCGTAGGAGGTTGTTGTATCCTTCTCAAGTGTTGCTAAGATTTTAGGCTCTTCTCCAAATAGCTCAAGAATCTCCGCATCTGTACCAACTCCGAATGCACGAATTAGAACTGTTACTGGTATCTTACGCGTTCTATCTACACGCACACTATATATATCATTTGAATCTGTTTCATATTCTAACCATGCCCCACGATTTGGGATAACTGTGGCTGAAAACAACTCTTTACCTATTTTATCAAATGCAATTTTGTAGTAGATACAGGGTGAGCGCACTAACTGGCTTACAATAACTCTCTCTGATCCATTAATAATGAATGTTCCATTAGTTGTCATAATAGGGAAATCACCCATGAAAACTTCACTTTCCATAGTTTCGCCAGATTCTTTATTATGCAGTCTTACTTTAACTCTAAGTGCTGTTGCATAAGTTGCATCTCTTTCTTTACATTCATCAATGGAATACTTAGGTTCGCTATCAAACGAAAAACCTACGAATTCTAATACAAGATTACCATTAAAGTCTGTAATAGGTGAAATATCATTAAATACTTCCTTTAAGCCTTCATCTAAGAACCAATCATATGAATTATGTTGGATCTCAATCAGGTTTGGTATTTCTAACACTTCTTCTGCCACACCATAGCTCATTCGAACTGCTTTGCCCAGTGAAATAGGGCGAATTTTGCTCTTTTCCATTGTACTACCACCCCTTGCAATATTTATCCGTTAGCAATATGCATTTAACAAGTGAATTTGTTAAATTTGCGAATATGTATTGTCAATATTATAGTGATATGCTATAATATTGCAAAGTACATTATTACATATTGGCGCATTTTATAATGCTATCAGAAACTAAAGGACATGTCAATCCCTTTTTAGTTTTTGACCCAAAAATCCGTGTTTTTATGTAAATATACCAGAATATAGAGAAAAGCGCAAGGGATAACCCCCTTACGCTTTTTTATATATCGTCCCTATCTGCCACTGTCTTCCCATTCCTTAGCACGTGACACTGCTTTTTTCCAGCCGCTATACAATCTCTCTCTTTTATCATCTTCCATTCGGCCCTTAAACTCACACCCAACCTCCCAGGTAAGAGCTATCTCTTCTTTGTCTTTCCAAACCCCCACAGCAAGTCCTGCTAGGTAGGCCGCCCCCAGGGCTGTAGTTTCCGTAATAACAGGCCTTTTAACAACCCTTCCTACTATATCTGCCTGAAACTGCATAAGAAAATCATTTTCACTAGCTCCACCATCTACTTTAAGGTAAGATAAAGCACATCCTGCATCTTCTTCCATAGCCATTATTACATCCTTAGATTGATATGCTATAGATTCAAGTGCCGCCCTTATTATATGGTTCTTATTTGCACCCCTTGTTAGACCTAGTATCGCCCCTCTGGCATACATATCCCAGTGAGGAGCGCCAAGACCTGCAAAAGCTGGCACAATATATACACCTGCATTATCCTTTACCTGCTGGGCATAAAACTGAGTATCCGCTGCACTTTCTACCATCTTAAGTTCATCACGCATCCACTGGACTACAGCACCTCCAACAAAAACACTTCCCTCAAGTGCATATTGTATTTCATTATTAATCCCAATGCCAATTGTCGTTAAAAGTCCATTATGACTAAGCTTAAACTCCTCACCTATATTCATTAACAAGAAACAGCCTGTACCATATGTATTCTTGGCACTGCCTTTTTCAAAACAAGTTTGACCAAATAAGGCTGCCTGCTGATCCCCTGCAATGCCCGCTATTGGTATTGAATGTCCACCGAACAAATCTGTATAGCCATATATTTCACTTGAACCCCTTACTTCGGGCAGCATTTTATATGGCACTTTAAGAGCTTCAAGTAAAACTTCATCCCACTTTAAGTCCTTAATGTTATAGAGCATAGTCCTAGATGCATTAGTGTGGTCCGTTACATGAACCTTCCCCTCCGTAAGTTTCCACACAAGCCATGAATCCACCGTCCCAAACAGGAGATTACCATCTTCCGCCTTCCCCCTTGCACCCTCTACATTATCTAAAATCCACTTTATCTTGGTCCCCGAAAAATACGCATCTACAACAAGCCCTGTATTCTCCCTTATATAGTCTCCATATCCATCTTCTATTAGCTTATCACAAATATCAGCAGTTCTTCGGCACTGCCAAACTATGGCATTATATATAGGTTCACCAGTATTTTTATCCCATACAATAGCAGTCTCTCTCTGATTTGTAATTCCTATTGCACCTATTTCTTCCGGCATAATCCCCGATTTACCAATCACCTCTGTTAAAACCGCATATTGGCTAGCCCAAATCTCCATAGGGTCATGCTCTACCCATCCTTCCTTAGGATATATCTGCTCAATCTCTTTTTGTGCCTTAGCTATAATCTTCTGATCCTTATTAAATATAATTGCCCTTGAACTCGTAGTCCCCTGATCTAAAGAAATAATATATTTATCCATATGTACCTCCTTTTGTGTAGTAATAGATTATGCTGTTTAACATGCCCCTTTCATCACACACAACCTTCGGCCGCAAAAGTGCTGAAAGGAGCATGTTAAACAGTATATAGCTCTAATTATAACACAAAAAAAGTGTACCTATAACCAGGTACACTTGTTACATGGTTATAGGTACACTTTAAGCTTTAAATTATTTTAATGTAATTTTAGCTCCAACTTCTTCGAATTTAGCTTTTAATTCTTCAGCTTCTTCTTTAGTTGCGCCTTCTTTGATTACTTTAGGAGCAGCTTCTACTGCTTCTTTAGCTTCTTTAAGTCCAAGACCTGTTACTTCACGTACAGCCTTGATAACCTTGATTTTTTGTGATCCAGCTTCTGTTAATTCAACGTCGAAGTCTGTTTTCTCTTCTGCTGCTCCACCGCCTGCTGCGCCACCTGCTGCTACCATAACTCCCGCTGCTGCAGATACTCCAAATTCTTCTTCACAAGCTGTTACTAATTCGTTAAGTTCTAAAACTGTTAATTCTTTAATAGCATCTAATACTTCTGTAACTGTTAATTTTGCCATTGTGAATACACCTCCATGGTTTTTTAAATTCGTTTATTATTCTACTACTGCTTCTTCCGTTCCCTCAACACTTCCATCTTTCTCTGCAACTTGTTTAATAACACGTGCAAAGCTTGAGATTGGAGAGTTGAAGCTTCCAAGTAATCTTGAAAGTAGTTCTTCTCTTGGTGGGATCTCTCCGATTGCCTTCATTCCAGCATCGTCATAGTACGCACCTTCAACAACTCCGCCCTTAAATTCTAGGTCAGGGTTTTTCTTTAAAACTTCTGCAATGACTCTAGGTCCACTCGTAGGATCTTCGTAACTAATTGCAACAGCACTTGGTCCTGCAAGGTGCTTTGAAATTGATTCAAACTCTGTTCCTTGAATCGCAAAGTTCATCATCGTGTTCTTGTAAACTCTATACTCTACGTTAGCTTCACGGAGTTTACGACGTAGTATTGTATCTTGCTCTACAGTAAGTCCACGGTAATCTACTAGTGCAATAGATAATGCACCTTCCAACTTACTCTTGATTTCGTCTACAACTACTTGTTTTGTTTCAATTTTAGCCATTGTTCCACCTCCTTGAATTAATAACACTGTATAACGCAAACAAGCCACCTTGCTCTGTTCCGCAGGCAAAGTGGCTTGTACAAATTCTGTACATAAGCTTTATCTTAAGTCCTCGGTAGGTTGTGTACGTTACGCCATAAGCACCTACTGTCTGCGGTCACAGTTTCAACGTTGTTTATTTTACCACTTTAAAACTCCGTTGTCAACAATTTATTTATTTATCTTCTTCGATAGATGATGTTACCTTAATTCCAGGTCCCATCGTGGAAGAAACTGAAATACTACGCAGGTATGTTCCCTTTGCTGCAGATGGTTTTGCCTTTATAATA
>CAYUEJ010000192.1:0-3950 GCA_964442565.1 uncultured Candidatus Epulonipiscium sp. | reverse complement strand
CACCTTGACATGGTGGAAGCCGTAGGTTCGAGTCCTATACTGACCATAAAAGCCCCTTGCTTAATAATAAGTGAGGGGTGTTTCTATATAAGAGGTGAAAAAGTGAGTAAATATAAAATAATTCTTGTCGATGATGAGGAAGAAATTAGACAGGGCATGATTAAAAGAATAGACTGGGAAGGCCTAGGTTTTACTGTTGTAGGAGAAGCTGAAAACGGGATAGAAGCCTTAGATATTATAGATAAGACATCACCAGATATAGTTATTACAGATATAAGGATGCCATTTATGGATGGTATAAAGCTATCGGAAAATATAAAATTTAGATTTCCAACAACTAAGGTAGTTATAATATCAGGATTTGATGCATTTGAATACGCACAAACAGCAATTGAATTAGGGGTATTAAGATATATTCTCAAACCTATTAACTCTAAAGAAATGTCAGAGCTTTTGACAGAAATGAAAGTTACCTTAGATGAAGAAAGGCATTCCAAAAATGATATACAGGCACTAAAGCAAAATTATAAAAAGAGCCTACCTATATTAAAGGAACGTTTTTTAAACCACTGGCTAGAAGATTATGTTGATATGGACATAATCGAAGAAAGCATAGACACATTTGAGCTACAATCACTAACTAATGAGTTAGCTGTAGCAGTTATTAGGCCAGATGATCAACCTAAGAAGGATGCAGATATAACTCTTATAAAAAATAAGGTATTGCTTAATGTTGCTATTTTTAACATATGTGAGGAAATAGTTAAGGAAAACAATTTAGGTATTATATTTATGAGGACAAATGAGATAGTCATCCTTATATCGCTAGGTGAGGGAGAACTTCCTAAAACCAGTAATAGGATTTCCATAGGACTAGAGCAAATTAGAACATCTATAGAAAAGTATTTAAGCGTAACAGTGACTATAGGGGTTGGTAATGCATGCCACAATCTCTCTATATTATATAAATCATATGCATCTGCATTATCTGCTTTAGACTACACTATTATGCTAGGTAATAATAAGATAATATACCTGGATGATATCGAACCTAGTGGAAGGGAAGAGTTGAAATTAGATGAAGTTGATGAGAGAGCACTACTTATGGCAATCAAGTTAGGAAGCCCAGAAGATATAAAAAAAACTATTGATATGCTAACAGGTAGGATTGATGGAATGCAATTATACTTAAAAGATTATCAGCTATATATAATTGATATTTTATCTATTATACTTAACTTTGTAACAAGTATGGAGCTTGACTGGGACTTAGTGTGGGATAAAAAGGATAATTTTCTACTAGAGATTAATAAACTTAAGACTAAAGAAAGAATAAACGCATGGTTATTTGATATTTGTATAAAAATTTCAAATGAACTAGCACAGACAAGAAACCATAATAAAAATGATTTAATTGAAAAAGCTAAGGATTATATACACCAACATTACAGTGATGAAGATTTAAATGCCGAAAAGCTATGTGATATACTGCATATATCAACTAATTACTTTTCTTCACTATTCAAAAAAGAAACGGGGCTTACATTTACAACATATTTAACTCAAATAAGGATTGACCAAGCTAAAAAGCTTCTTAGAAACACTGACCTTAAAACATTCGATATAGGTAATCAGGTTGGGTATTCTCAGGGCCATTATTTTAGTTATGTATTCAAAAAAAATACGGGAGTATCACCTACGGAGTATAGAAATGGTAAAGAATAACTGGGGAAATATCAGGCGCAAATTAAAGAGCATGAGATTTTTAATGATTATCTGTTTTTCGATGATTACCACTATAATTATGATTATTACAGGCCTTTCTATGTATAATAAATCGAATGATTTAGCCAAAAACTATGCTAGTGAATCAGTGGAGCAATTAACAGCCCAGGTTCAATATAACTTAAATACCTATACAAAAAACATGATTACAATTTCTAATACACTGTATTATAAGATTATTAAAACCCAAAACATATCAGATAATACATTTGCCGCGCAAATGAGTACAATACAGACCACTAATAGTGATATTGCGGGACTTGCTGTTTTTACAGCAGATGGAGAGTTAATTGCAGCTGGTAAGCATAATAGACTAAAAGAAGATGTTAGTATACAAAATCAAAGATGGTTTCAAACTGCATTATCAAAGCCGGAAAATGTGCATTTTTCTAGTCCACATATGCAAAACTTATTCGCGGATCAAAGCCCATGGGTTATTTCATTAAGTACAGCTGTTTCCCTTAATAAGGATGGTAAGATTATACAGGGTGTACTTTTAGTAGATATGAATCTAAGTGCTATTGAGGATATTTGTAGGCCAATTGAAGAAGGTAAAATAGGTGAAATATTTATAATGACACCTAATGGCGAAATGATTTATGGCAGCGAAGGAATGGAAGGTATAATATCAGAAGAGTTTATTAGCAATCAAAATGCTATGGATATTCAAGATATTGGTAAAGATAAGAAAATTATTGTTTTAAAAACAGCAGGTTATACAGGATGGAAAATAATAGGCAGCTGGGATTTAAGCCAAATACTTTTTAATTTTGTAGAACTACAAACCTTTTTAGGGGTAGTCTTTTTAATAGGTACAATACTGTGTATTATTGCAACATTATATATATCATCCTTCTTATCATCCCCCCTGTATAGACTTCAAAAATCAATGAAATTGGTTGAAGAAGGAATGTTTGATGTACAGTTAGATGAGGATGGTGAATATATTGTATCCGAGCTATCTAAGACTTTTAATAAGATGGTAAAGAGAATAAAGAAACTAATGGAAGAGATAGTAATCGAACAAGATGCAAAGAGAAAAAAAGAACTTGAGGCACTTCAGTCACAAATAAATCCTCATTTTTTATATAATACGCTTGATTCTATTATTTGGCTTGCAGAAAATGATAGAACAGAAGATTCGATTTTGATGACAAGCGCCTTATCAAAATTTTTTAGAATTGGAATTAGTTCAGGAAGGAATATTATAACCGTTGGCGAGGAGATTGAACATATAAAAAATTATTTATCAATTCAAAATATCCGCTACAAAAATAGGTTTGACTACCTAATAAAAGTGCCTGATGAATTACTAGAAGCTAGGACCCTTAAGCTAATACTCCAACCAGTAGTAGAAAATGCCCTATATCATGGCCTAGAATATATGTATGATAGGGGCGAGATAATTATAGAAGCTATTCAAGATAATAATGATATCTTATTTATAATTAAAGATAACGGGATAGGGATGAGTGAAGAAACCCGTGACAGTCTATTTAATAATGATACATCTACTAAATCAAAAGGTTCAGGGGTAGGTATGAAAAATGTTAATCAAAGGATAAAAATATACTTTGGGGATGAATATGGAGTGGAAGTAGAGAGTGAGCTAGAAGAAGGAACGACTGTATATATAAAAATACCTTTACAGTATGATTGAATTATATGACAAATTAGTTTACAATATAAAGGGGTAAATAATTCCAGGAGGCTTAAGTATGAAAAACAGACTAAAAAGAATTTATAGTTTAATTATAATAAATACTATAATCCTATTTAATGTATCAAGTTGCACGGATTATAATAAAGTTCCTGAAAATTTAGGTGAAACTAAAAGGCAAATAAAAATCGGAGTTGCAATATATGATATTCAAGATGATTTTATTTCTACTGTTTATGATATGATACAGCATTATGCTAAACAAGAAGAGGTGGCTGGAGAGGTTGAGATTATATTTGACTTAGTTGATGCCCAAAACAACCAACAAATACAAAACGGTCAAATAGAAGCCTTCATTAATAAAGGATACGATGCTATGGCTGTTAACATTGTTGATAGGGCTCAGGCCTCTATTATCATAAATAAAGCCCAAAAGGCAGATATACCCCTTGTTTTTTTTAATAGAGAACCTGTTCCACAGGATATGACTATATGGGAGCAAGTA
>CAYUEJ010000191.1:0-3955 GCA_964442565.1 uncultured Candidatus Epulonipiscium sp. | reverse complement strand
TTGAACAATATCAGTAAATAGTTTCCCCTCAAGGTGGTCATATTCATGTAAAATGGCCCTTGCCATTAGTTCCACGCCTTCTAGGACAAACTCTTCACCCTTCCTATTTAAAGCCTTAACCTTTACATAATTCGCCCTACAAACATTACCTGATTTACCTGGAACACTAAGGCACCCCTCGATACCTATTTGCTCTCCACTAGTTTCTAAGATTTCTGGATTTATGAACTCTACAATCCCTTCACCAACATCAATGATGAAGATTCTTCTTAGGGCTCCAACTTGCGGCGCCGCAAGACCTACACCATCTTCTAGGTACATAGTCTCTTCCATATCATCTAGCAAGGTAATAACCCCTGGAGTTATTTTTTTTACTGGTTTTGAAACTTTTCTTAAGATAGGATCCCCATCTTCTCTAACTTGTCTAATCGCCATATTAATTCCTCCTAGTATAACATAACTGGATTTATGTCACTTTGTATCTGAATAGTTGATGGTTTATCTAACTCTTTGAGCTTAGCAATACAATATAGACCATAACTATTTAACCTTGTACGTTCCTCTGACTTAATAATAATTCTCCACCTATATATATCAGCTATTTTTGAAATAGAAGCTGGAATAGGCCCATATAATTCAAAATCATTATTTTTATTATAAAATGTATAGTACTCCATTAGCCTCTTAGACCATCTAATAACTTCATCTTCCCTATCCCCAGTGATTAAAACTGCAAAAATATGGCTAAAAGGTGGATACTTCATATGTTTTCTCAGTAAGATTTCCTGACTATAAAATGAATTATAATCCTGTTTTGCTGCTATTTGCAAACAATAATGCTCTGGGTCATAAGTCTGTACTATAACATTGCCAGGCTTATCCCCCCTGCCTGCCCTTCCCATTACCTGGGTTAAAAGCTGGAAGGTCCTTTCTGATGCCCTGTAATCTTGCATATACAAAGAGTTATCCGCTGCCATAACCCCAACCAGGGTTACGTTTGGGAAGTCATGACCTTTTGCAATCATTTGTGTTCCCACTAAAATATCGATTTTACCGTCTTTAAAATTATTTAAAATTTTTTCATGACTATTATTTTTTGTTGTGGTATCAAGATCCATCCGCGCTACCCTTGCATCTGGAAAAAACATCTTTGCTTCTTCTTCGATTTTTTGTGTTCCATCTCCAAAATACCTAATAAACTTAGATTTACATGCTGGGCAAATATTCGGGTTTGCTGCATTCTTACCGCAATAATGGCACATTAAGTTAGTTTTGTTAGAGTGATATGTCATAGTAATATTACAATGGTCGCATTTTATAACATGCCCACAACTTCTGCAGCTTACAAATGTAGAATGTCCTCTTCTATTTAAGAAAAGGATTACCTGCTCTTTTTTATCGATGGTCTTTTGTATTTCCTCGTGGAGTCTACTACTAAAAACATACTTATTGCCTGCTGTTAACTCAAGTCTCATATCAACAAATTCAACAGTTGGCAAGGGCCTGTTATATACCCTTTTTGTAAGCTCTAATAGGGTGTACTGACCTATCTTTGATTTATAATAGCTATCAAGATCTGGGGTCGCTGAGGCAAGAAGTAAAATTCCGTCCTCTTGTTCCATCCTATATTTAGCCACTTCTTTAGTGTGGTACTTAGGTGTTGTTTCGGATTTATAAGTTGTTTCATGTTCCTCATCTATAACTATTAACTTTAACTTCTGAAAAGGTGTAAAAACTGCACTTCTAGGGCCAATCATCACTGAAATCTTGCCCTCTTTGGCTAAAACCCATTGGTTCATACGTTCTTTAGGCGAAAGCCTACTATGGGTAATGCCGACTTTATTCCCAAATCGCCTTCTAAATCTATCTACAGTTTGGGGCGTTAGGGATATTTCTGGTACTAGTACAATTGCCTCTTGGTCATTCTTTACGATGTGATCTATTAATTGAAGGAAAATTTCTGTTTTTCCGCTTCCTGTAATACCATGTAATAATATGGTTTCATGCTTTCCCTTTAAAAATACTTGGTTTAAATATTGCAAGGCCTGCTTCTGCTCAGGATTAACTAAAAACCCAGTTTCCGTTATAGCAAAATCTTGCTTTGGTTTATATTCCTCGGTACTTATATAACTTACTATCCAGCCATTTTTACTTAAGGTGTTGAATGATGATTCAGTTATTTGAAGAAGTTCCCTTATATCCTTTTGTTGTGCCACTTTAACTTCAAGTAATAGTTTAAGTATTTTATACTGATTGATTAACCCTTTTTTATCTTCAATTTTTTCAATATAATCCCAAATATCAGAATCTGGTTTAGCAAGTTTTATATACTTAATCTTTTTTTTATCAAGCCCAATGGCCTTGCCTTTGCTTCCCGGTGGCAGCATAACATCTAATGCAGATGCCAAGGTGCAACCGTATCTATCTTTCATATAGCTGCCAAGTTCTAGCATATTCGGGGTAAACACTTCAAATTCATCAATGATAGAATGTATGTCTTTTATTTTGTTTGTATTAAGATTTGTTGTGCCTGTAAAAGAAATAACATATCCTTCTTGTGTTTTATTCCCTCTCCCAAAAGGTACCCTTACTCTCATTCCAATCTTAATACTGCTAAATAAGCCTTGTGGAATTTTATAAGTAAAAGTACGGTCTATCTCTTGGGTTGTAGCAAATTCCATAAGAACCTGTGCATACCTTTCCACCATTATTTTCATCCTATCTATGGAGTGCTGTGATTTACTTCTCTTCTATTTTTTGTTCCCTAATTTTCATTTTACCTGTATATAACTCATCAATAGCAACAGTAATCGGTTTGCGCCCTGCCATAGTTTCCTCATCTTGCTCATCCACTAATTGCCTTGCACGCCTTGCTGCTGCAATAATAATTGAATATCTACTTGTTACCTTTTGCGCCTCTGGATCCTCATTTAATTTTGACATAATCTGTGTATATGATGGCTTTAACATCTTATCTCTCCTCTATAATATTTTTTATTTTTTCCTTATAGTTACTAGATCTTTGACTTTCTGCTTCAATTATATTCTCTATTGCCCTTGTTGCCTTATCTACATTATCATTAACTACCACATAGTCATATTCCTTAAAATACAAAAGCTCTTCCCTTGCCCTAGTTAGGCGTTTTTCAATAACATCCATTGTCTCTGTCTTTCTATTAATGAGCCTATCCTTTAACTCTTTTAAGCTTGGTGGTATAACAAAAATAAAAATAGCCTCTGGATACATCCTCTTAACTTGAAGAGCGCCTTCTACTTCTATTTCCAGTATAATATTTTTACCTTCTTTTGTAGTTTTTTCCACAAAGTCCTTTGGTGTTCCGTAGTAGTTACCGCAAAACTGTGCATACTCTAGTAACTCTTTATTTTCTATCATTTTTTCAAAATCTTCTTTTGCAGTGTAAAAATAATGCTCACCATGGATCTCACCTGGCCTTGGATTTCTCGTTGTTGCAGATATTGATATAATGCACTTCGGGTTTTTAATTAGCTCCTTAACGATTGTTCCCTTGCCCGAACCCGATGGACCTGAAATTATGATTTTTAATCCCTCTTTAGTCATTATCTTTTTCTCCTTGTGCCTGTGATTGTTCTTTGTATACTAAACGATGTACAACTGTTTCAGGTTGTACTGCTGATAAAATAACATGGTTACTTTCTGTTATAATAACCCCTCTAGTTTTCCTGCCATGGGTCGCATCAATTAAAAGGCCATTTTCCCTTGCCTCACTAACCATTCTTTTGATTGGGGCGGATTCTGGATTTACAATTGATACTATCTTATTGGTAGATACAATGTTCCCATAACCAATATTCATAAAATTAGTGTTCATCTTAATAACTCACTTTACTCTATATTTTGTACTTGTTCTCTTATTTTCTCTGCCTCGCTCTTTAGCTCAATAACCAGCTTTGTAACCAGCTCATCTGTTGACTT